>JBAXGN010000064.1 GCA_037139415.1 Verrucomicrobiota bacterium
AAAACAACAAAAACAAAACAAAAAAACATTTACACAATTATATTTACAAAACCATAAACGCACGTGTATTTCGGAAAAGCGCACGTGCTTATGACACAAACGCATGTGTTTTTGGCAAAAGCACACGTGTATTTGGCAAAAGCACACGTGTTTTCGAAAAAACAAGTGCCGGTTTGGCTGGGTTCCACATGGGTTAAAAGCTAAACCAAAGGTACTTACGCAAGAAAACGCCAAAAACAGGATTTTTCAGCCTGTTTTACTTTAAAAGCGGGCGTTAAAGTGAATTCTGGCACCCCGCCAAGGTCAGTTGGGTTTATGGGATGCCTTTCCGAAGGTCATACCCCGATCCTCGCATAGACCGCACCGGGCTGAAAGCCCGTGATGTGATAGCTTGGGGTGAAGCCCCAAGGAAACGATGAACCACCTGATTGCCACCGCCCTGAAAGGGAGGGATATATAATTCCATGATTGACGCCCGCAACGGTGGTGCCGCCCTTACAGGGCGGGGCGGTTTGCGGGGAACTCATTCCCGGGCCTTCAGCCCGGGCTATCACAGGACGAGCCTTCGGCCCTTTGTTGCCATCCTCACCCGCGGATTACCGTTCTGGCATCCCCTTCAGGATGCATTGGATTTATTGGACGGCTTTCCGGAGGTCATGCCCCGTTCCCCTCATGACGCTCCGGCTAGCTATCTGTCATCCCGTTCGGGATGTATTCCAGAAAAATCCCAAGGGGATTTCGTCCTCCAGCCCAGGGTTGGACCGTTGGGGAAAAAGGGGAACAGGCCGTTGCTGGGTACCCACCACCGTAGAGGGTAAACCCTGTAAGGGTTTCGGCTCTTGGTGTCCCCGGCGTCCGTGGCCACAACCCATGCCGGTCCGGTCGCGAGGGGCATGGGGCGAGACCACCGGAAACGTGGAAAAAGACGAATGCACCCCGGAATGGGTGCCAGAGAGGTTGAGGCAAGGCCGTTCGTTATGCCAATCGTTCACAGTTTGCGAATACGCTACGAGCTTCGCATGCATGTGATAGCCTGCTCTTTAGTTTGCAATCCAAAACCATTTATCTCGCAGTTTTTTCCTCTTCGGCCAAATTTCGTCCGCACGTGACCCCGGCTTGATTTCACCAGAGGACGAATACAGGTAACCCCAATGCCTGACAGGAAAACTCCCGCCAACGAAAAAGGTAACAGTTAGCACCCCATTAGTTCCCTTCTCAGCCCATGTCGCAGAAGCCAACTCGGCCTCAGCGGGGAGCAGGTTCAACCGCATTGGCTCGGTCTGAACGGCAATATCTCCCGCCTCGATGCGTTGGATAATTGTTGCATAACGCGGTGCTACTCGCTCAAATCCGGCAACTAAAAGGCGAGGCGTAATGATCCCGTTGAGGAACTCCGCTGTTAAACATATTGCCAACGGAATGAACGACCAGAACCGAAAACGACGCCACCGCACGAACGCCCATACGAAACTCGTAATCAAAGCTGCTGCGTAAGCTATGTTCGCCGGAATCGTTAAGAGCAATAGCGGGTTTGAATGCGACCAGGCACACACAGCCGTGCAGATAAGCCATACCCCACAGACAAAAGAGACTATTGCAACGACAAGTCGCATACACAGGCTAACAACATTCTTGAACGCCCTTCCCGTTCATTATTTCCGGTGGCCAGTTATTTATCATGGCACCGACCTTCCCTAAAAAGTCCCCTCTGGTCAATTGGAAAACCTTGATCTTCCTATTCCGGGCCTTGCTTGCCGGGCTTGAGTCCGCAGTTGGTAAAATTGCTATCCTGGACTGCGTAGTGACTATCGTTCGTGGAGAGGTATTTCTTAAGTTGGGCCTGGTTGAGTTGCACCGCGTGGCCATCCGCCATGACCATGTTGCCGGCGTTGACGTGAATGGTGTTCGTCCAAGTGGCAGTTTGTCCCAAGGTGGTCGTGGCTGGGAAAGGTAATCCCGGTTCCTGAACGTTTCCGCAAGCCCCGGCAGGTGCGGTAACGTTGCGGTCTCCGGCCACAAAGGCTTCGGGTTCGCGATCGTCTGCCTCGGTTCCGATGAGATAACTGATGGCATTGTTGCCCATGGCTGCATTGAACAATCCGCTGGTGCCGGTGGACCAGTCCGTGGCCTGCTTGCGGGCGGTGTCGCTGGGACAATATAATACTTTTGGCGTGGCCAGTAAATTTGAGAAGGCGGCAAAATGCACATAAGCGTCTGGGTTTCCCCGGGTGCCGCCGTTGGCGACCGGCGTGTTCCAAGGGAAAAGGTGTCCGCCGTTATCCTCAGTCCACATCTTGGCGGCCAGTCCGATTTGCTTGAGGTTGCTAATGCAGGCAATTCGCTGGGCTTTGGCCTTGGCTTTGGCCAGGGCTGGCAACAAAAGTCCGGCCAGGATGGCGATGATGGCGATAACCACCAGTAACTCGATCAACGTAAAGGCCGAAGCGTGCTTTTTCATAAGCCGGACAATTCTGTTTCAGTTCTAATGAAAGTTACTGATAAGCACCGACCATTTCAACCCGTATTTACGAATTATTTTCTCGGTGAAAAACGGTGCTACGGATTGGAATTTGATTCGCAAGGAAGCCCATTTATGATATGGTTCATTTGAAGCATGAAGTTGTTCAGCTTGATGATGCGGATGCATGTACTGATCTTCGCTACCGGATGGGTTTTAGGGCCCGTGTGGCAAGGGCAGGGCGCTGGCACTGGTTTGAATGGCGAATACTTCGGCAGCAACAATTTCACCACGCTCAAATTCACCCGCACGGATGCCACGGTCAACTTCGATTGGGGCACGAATACGCCGGGCAGCGGGGTGGGGGCGGACAACTTCTCGGTGCGGTGGTCCGGCCAGATCGAGCCGCGTTTCACGGAGACGTACACCTTTTACGTCACGGCGGATGACGGGGCGCGGCTTTGGGTGAATGACCGGATGATCCTGGGGCGCACCGTTTATTCCTCCTCCGCACTGGAAGTGTCGGGGAAAATCGCGCTCAAAGCCGGCGAGCATTATAATATTGTCCTGGAATATAATGAGAGCACGGGCCAGGCAAAGGTGCGACTCGGCTGGTCAAGTCCCAGTCAGGCCAAGGAGATTATTCCGCAAAGCCAGCTCTATCCCACGGTCGCCGTGCCGGAACGTGGTTCGCTGCTCGTGGAGCATTGGCTGGGGCTGCCCGGCACCAATCTTTCCGCGCTCACGGCGGACACGAATTACCCGGCCAAGCCGGATATGCGCGAGTTTATCACCAGCTTCGAGTGTCTCCAGCCCAATTGGGCGGATAGTTACGGCACGCGTGTCACCGGCTATATCATGCCATCGGTGAGCGGTAATTATGTGTTTACGGTGTCGGGCGATGATACGGTGGAGCTGCGCCTCAGCACGGATACCAACGCGGCGAACAAGCGGCTCATTGCCTCGGTGCCGGCGGCGACGGGTTTCCGGCAGTTCACGAACTTTTCCAGCCAGGTCTCCACTTCGATCACGCTGGTTGCGCTGCAAAAATATTATGTCGAGTTGCTCCACAAGGAAGATACGAACAGTGATCACTTTTCCGTCGCATGGCAGCCGCCCGGCGCCACGAATTTCACGGTGATTCCCGGTGATGTCCTGATCCCTGCCGGCTTGCACACCACGTTGCCCACGCAGGCGAATATCTTCAACACGCTGGTGCCGGTGCATCCGCGGCTCCTGGCTTCGCCGGAGAAGTTCGAGTGGCTGCGGCAGGCCATCGCGTCAAATTCCAATACGCAGATCACCGCGTGGTGGAAAACCCTGAGCAATTCTGCCGCCGGCATTCTCACCAGTCCGATCAATGTTTATACGCAGGATAATCGCGGCACGATTCTCAATGTCAGCCGCAGCGTGCTGGACCGGATGCAAAAGCTTGGCCTGGTCTGGCAGATCACCGGCGATACGAATTTCTCCGAGCGCGCCTGGGCCGAACTGGCGGCGGTCGCGGCGTATCCTGATTGGCACCCCGCGCACTACCTCGATACCGCCGAGATGACGCACGCCTTCGCCATTGGCTACGATTGGATGTATAATTATTGGTCGCAATCCCGCCGCGACACCATCCGTAATGCGATCATCACGAATGGGCTGAACCAGAGCCTGAACATTTACACCAATATGAACGATTGGTCGGCCTCGACCGCGAACAATTGGAACCTGGTGTGCAATGGCGGCATGATTATGGGCGCGCTGGCGGTGGGGACGGAGAACGAGTCGCTGGCCGAATATATCGTCCTGCGCGCTGTCACGTCGGCTACCGCGGTCATGAAACATTATACGGCGGACAACGGCGGATGGTACGAGGGGCCCGGTTATTGGGACTATACCACCGACTATAACACGCGCCTGATGGCGGCCTTGGAGTCCGCTCTGGGCACCGACTTCGGCCTGAGCGATACGAAAACCGCATGGGAGACAGGACTCTTTGCCATGGGCATGGTGGGGCCAAACAAACTTTGCTTCAACTTCGCCGATGCCGGCGCCGGTAATATGGCTGGACCGCAGCTCTTCTGGGTCTCCCGCCGCTATAATCGGCCCGAGATCGCTTGGTATCAGCGCACCAACGCCAGTCCGGAGGTGCTGGACTTGCTGTGGTATGATGCGCGCGGCAGTAACCAGGTTAGCAGCGGTATCGCCACGGATTTTCATTATCGCGGCCCCACCGGCACGACTTCATTCTCTCCCGCCGATGCCGTGACGCTGCGGACGCGATGGTCAGACCCGGATGCGACGTTTGTTGGCTTCAAGTCCGGTGAGATTGGCGCAAGCCATGGGCATTTGGACGGCGGCTCGTTTGTGCTCGATGCGTTGGGACGACGCTGGGCGCACGATATGGGGGGCGACGACTATGCATTGCCCGGCTACTTCAGCATCCCGCAGCGCTGGACCTATTACCGGCTTCGCGCCGAAGGCCACAACACGCTCGTCATCAATCCCGATGCCAATGCGGACCAGAACACTGGTGCCAAACCGCCGGTGATCCTGTTTGAAACCGAACCAAACCCGGAGCGTAGCGCCTTGGTCGCTGATCTCACCAGCGCCTATGACATCACGCGTGTCTGGCGCGGTATTCAACTTTTCAACCAGCGCCGCTGGGTGCTGGTGCAGGATGAACTGCAAGCCACCAATGCCACGGTGTGGTGGTTCATGCATATCCAGACCAACGAGGCTCCGCAGCTTGATCTCGACGGTTCTGCCGCCATGCTCACGCAAGGCACCGACCGGTTGTGGGTGAAAATCCTTTCCGGTGGTGGCACCTTTGTTTTGAGTAACGCCGTGCCGCTGCCCACTTCGCCCCAATTGACCAACCAGAACGCCAATGCGACCATGCAAAAGCTGGCCATCAAGCTAACCGGCGTCACGAACACCACGCTGGCGGTGCTGATGGTGCCGTTGAATCCGGGGGATAATCCGCCCACTCAATTGCCAACGCTGACCCCGCTGACCAACTGGGGTGCCATCAATCAGTTTGCGCCCTTGGTCAACGCGACGAACGTGAAAGCGGGACCGGCTGGTTTTGTGGATGTGGACCTGCTCACGCTGGCCACCGATGCCCAAACGGCGTCCAGTAATTTGTTGTTCACCGTCAGTGGCACCAACGGCACGGCAGCGCTTTTTGCCGACGGTCACACCGTCCGCTTCACCCAGCCAAGCAATGCGCTTGCGCCATTGATCTTCACGTACACCGCCACGGACCAGGTCGAGGATTCGCGCCTGTTATTCCACTATACCTTTGATCCGCCAGTTTCGGAGATGGCCACCAATGTGACTGATAACTCTGGCCACTACCGCGACGGCATGCTCGACAAACTGGGCACCGGCTCGTTTGCCTACGATACCAATGTGTCCAGCGTGCTCGCGCCATTTAGCGCGCAGTCGCTGCGCCTGACGGCCAGCGGCACGAACGCCGCGCGCCTCTCGCTGAGCCTGACCAACACGGATTACAACTTGAGCGATGCGGATTGGACCTTCACCACCTGGTTCCGCCGGGCTTCCACGAATACGGATGACTTTCTCTTCTACATCGGTGCCGGGGACGGTTACGGGGGCACCGGCGATGAGTTGCAGCTTTATTGTCCGGCAAACCAGTCCACCCTTGGTCTGGGCCACTGGAATGCTACCAACGGCCAGAATGTGGGCATCACTTCCACCAATACCGTCAACCTTGGGGAGTGGCATCACGCCGCCGTGGTCTTCAACCGTACCGCCACCAGCAATGGCACGATTCGCCTTTACCTCGATGGCGCGCAGGCGGGCAGTGTGACCAACCTGCCCGCGGCATTCGCGCAAAGCGCGCCGCTGCGGTTCGGCGGCCATTATGCCACAAACTATGCCGTGGACCGCTGGCTCGATGGTAATCTTGACGACGTGGCGTTGTTCGGTGCCGCGCTCTCCGCCACGGATATTGCGAAACTCGCTTCGGGTACGGTTGCCCAGTTCGGTGGGCGGACCTCGACCGGCTTGGTCACGGTGTTGCCGTGGACGCTGCCGTTCGGGTGGCTGAATCAGGACATCGGGAGCGTTGGTGTGGCGGGAAACGCGGACTATTTTACCAACACCTTTGTGGTTACCGGTTCCGGCGCGGACATCTATAACAGTGCGGACGCCTTCCAGTTTGTCTTCCAGCAGCGTGCGGGTGATGGAGCGATCACCGCGCGCGTCCTCAGTCAGGATCCCACCGACCCGTGGGCCAAAGCTGGCGTGATGATTCGTGAGACTCTGGATGCCGGTGCCCGGAACGCCTGCACCGTGGTGACACCGAGTAATGGCATCGCCTTCCAGCGCCGGGTCATTACCAATGGTACAAGCGCTACGACGAGCGGTCCCCGGGTCACGGCGCCTTACTGGGTGCGCATGGCTCGCAGCGGCACCAACCTGATTGGTTCCGCTTCCGCCGATGCGACCAATTGGACGCAAGTCACCAGTGTGGCGATCACCAATCTGGCCGATCCGGTATATTGGGGATTGGCGGTCTCGGCTCATAACATAACCAAGACTTGTACTGCGCTGTTTGACAACGTCACGCTCAACGCCACGCCCGTGTTTCCTTCGCTAGCTGATGTTACCATGCCACCGGGAGGCTCATTGATAATCACGAATACTGCGACTGATTCAGACCTGCCGCTGCAAACGCTCAGTTATAGTTTGCTCACTCCGCCGGTTGGCGCGAGCATTGATCCGCTGACCGGGGTGATCAACTGGACGCCCTTGCAATCCGGCACCTTCAAGATCACCACCAAAGTCACCGATAACGGCGTTCCGGCGTTGAGCGCCACCAATAGTTTTAATGTCACCGTGAACCCTTTTACGAACACCACCATCTACTTCTGGGATACTTCGGCGAGTACCGGTTTGCAGGCGGGCAGTGGCACTTGGGATACCGCCATCTCGGCGTGGTCGGCCACACCTGCTGGTTCCAACCCGCTCCTCGCCTGGCCTGTGGGCGGAGGCGGCGCTGTGTTTGCCGGTGCGAATGGCAGTTACCTGATTGCTACGGCGAGCGGCTTGACGGTGGATAGCCTCATTTTCAGCAATGCGGGTTATTCCGTCACGGGTAGCGCGCTGAACCATTTCTATACGCCGCTATCCATTCGCACCGAGGCGGATGCAACCATCAACGTGCCACTGGCGGGCGGTTATGGTTTGGTCAAGGACGGTGCGGGTAAACTTGTACTGGGAGGGGCCAGCACGTTCGCGGGAAATGCCACGATCAATGCCGGTACGCTGCAATGGACCACGGATAACGCGCTGCCCGCCACTGCCGCCGTTACCATTGGCAGCACGAACGGCACCGCTGGCAATCTCGATCTGAATGGCCATGGCCAGACCATCAGTGGTCTCGCTTTCAAGTCCATCACCACCAACTATGACACCGTCAAAATCCTTGGCGGAAACACACTCACTGTCAGCAATATCGCCGCTGGCATCGCCTTCGGGGTGGGTAACTACGGGAACACGATTGGTGGGATTACCGCAACGACGCGCGTTGCCTTCGCGGGCGGTGGATCGCTCATCATCAACGCTCCGAGTGGCGCGTTCTCCGTTGAGCCAAGTGGCACGAATGCCACGGGTAACGCGCTGGCTGTTCTTGATCTGTCGGGTTTATCCAACTTCACCGCCAACGTGAGCAACTGGACGGCAGCGGTCATCGGCGGAAATCCTAACAATGTATCGGTGCAATTCACTCTCACCTTGGCTACCAACAACACTATTACCGCGACCAACATCGTCCTTGGTTCCTCCGGCATGGGTAACAGTTCCGCTGGCGGTAATACGGTCAACCTTGGACGGAGTAACACGTTTAATGCCAACAATATTGTGGTCATGGGTGGGCGCCAGCTCGGTGCAATGCTCTTCCAGGCCGGTTCCAGTTCCAATCTTACCATTCGCGGTGTTGCTGGCGGCTCCAGCCGCGCGAATTTGTATGCTGGTGACCAAAGTAACCTTTCTGGACTCGGAGGCGGTGGCGGTTCCAGCGTTAGCACCAGCACGCTCAATTTCAGCGGCGCAACCGTGGACGTCCGCTTCAATCAGTTGACCCTTGGTATTGGCGGCTCTTCTGCGGGTGGGTATGGAACGGCTGGCGGCACCTTTATTTTCAGCGGCAGCAACAGCATTGTGGATGTCAATAACGTCATTCTTGGCTATGCGATGAAGAACAGCGCTTGGGGGAGCAGCAACAGCAACGCGGTCACTCACACCGGCACCTTGATAATGAACGCCGGCACGCTCATCGTGAACTCTAATTTCTTCCTCGGGTACAGTACTGATGATAACCTTGGTACCACCCAGCACGTCACCGGTGTTTTTACCCTTAATGGCGGCATTGCCATGGTTACCTCCAACATTTTCCTCGGCTATGCCACCAATACTGCCGGTACCAATACTGGAATCCTCAACCTCTCCAACGGCACTCTCAATGTCAGCGCCGACATCCTTTCCGCCAGCGCCAACGCGACCGGCATTGTCAACCTTGTTGGCGCCACGCTGAACATGAACGGCAACGACCTGGGCTCGGCCTCGAAATTCATCAACCTCGTCGCTGGCAGCGGCACGCTTCAAAGTGTGGGCGAGATTAATGCCGGTGCCACGCCGCTAGTGAAAACCAGCACAGGCACGCTCATTCTATCCAATGCCAACAACCATACCGGTGGTACGATTCTGGGAGGGGGAACTCTGGTGCTGGCAGGCAGCCTGAACAGCAGCCTCACAGCCACCAACGGCCTCCTCACCGGCGGCGGCATGATCAATGGCAACCTGACGCTCAACGCCGGCACGACGAATCGCGTGAATATCAACGGTTTCATTCCAAACAACGGTTATGACCAACTGGTCGTCACGGGTGCAGTCAGCACGGTCACTCTTGCCGGCGCGCTGAATATCGTCGCTGCCACCAATTTGCCGGATTACGTTAGTTTTACGATCATCAACAATGCTGGCACGCTTCCGGTGAACGGCACCTTTGCGGGGCTGCCGGAAGGCGCCATTTTCTCCGCCTCCGGCTATTGGTGGCGGATCAACTACGCTTCCGGTGATGGCAATGATGTGGTGCTCTCGCTGCTCACGGCCACCAACCGTCTGCCGCTGGTATCGCTCGTCACGACTGGAGCGGTTTGGAAATATCTCGACAACGATTCCGACCAAGGGGCTGCTTGGCGCAGTAATACGTTCAACGATGCAGGTTGGAACTCCGGTCCCGCCAAATTGGGCTTTGGCGTTGGCAGCGAGGCCACGATTGTCAATGGCGGCCCGACAACCAATCGCTACGTCACCACGTATTTTCGGCGCGCTTTCTACGTTCCGGATGCCACGCTGGTGAAAACTCTGGGGGCGCGCCTCCTGCGCAACGACGGCGCGGTGGTGTATTTGAATGGCGGCGAAGTGTGGCGCGATGGATTGCCTGTCAGCACCAACATTACTTACCGGACCCTGGCCACCCAGACCATTCAAGGGACTAACCAAACCAACTACATTTCCACCACGCTTACGCCGTCAGTACTCATCACTGGTACAAATGTGGTGGCGGTGGAAGTTCACCAAGTTGCCACGAATAGCCCCGACCTCGGTTTTGATTTTGAACTCACCACCTCAGTGGTTTTGGATAGGGTGCCAATGCTTGCCATCAGCCGGGCAGGGAGCGGCAACACCCTGACCATTCCCCTGTCGGCGGGCTTCCTCCAGCTTTACTCTGCCACCAATCTGGCCCCACCATATTATTGGATGCGGGTGACGAATTCCTCGGTTCTCACTAACGGTTCCTGGCAATTCACGCTGCCTTACACGTCCAGCTCCCGTCGCTTCCTCCGGCTGCAATCGCAGTGAGGGGCGGGCGAAGAGTTCGCACCTCGGGATTGTCAGGTGCTTAATAATAACCGGGTGTATAGGTGGAGGTACAAAAAACGATGCATAGCATGGATACCAAAAGTCAGACTAAAACCAGAACTGGGGAAGGCAACAGCTCCGGCCAAGTAGCCGACGACGTCAGTCGGCGCATATATCAATCGCTCCAAGGTTCACTACGCGAACTTATATTGGGGAAAATTCTCTCCCTGCTCCGATCACAACCCTCAACGATCAACCAACTGGCGTGCGCCCAAAAACAGGGTGACAAAAGGTGACAAAACTCCTCGTTTCCATCCCGACGGCAGCTTTCCTCTATCTGACAGACAATTTTTGCCATGTTCCTTTCCCCCCATTTCCATTTCTGGTGTTTTCTGGTGCTCGCGAGTGCTTTTCAGTGCTTTGCTCACCCAATCGGATGACGTGACAGTCGCACCACCAAAACTTTGAAGGTTCACTCACTTAAGAACGTCAAAATTGCACAAACATGAACGTCGTCATACACATTACGCTTGTTGCCCTGCTGTTGGCTGGCGTTGCGTCCGTGCCACGCATGTATCGACGATGAACATCAAAGTGCAGAAGACCTCCGGTCAGATGGGCGTCGCCGTCGGCACCGACGCTTTCCTGTGCAAAAAACACCATGCGCCCCGCGCGGCATCTACCAGCAGCACTTGGCGGAGTTGCAGGACATCGTATTCAATCGTGGCGAGCACGCCAACGACCTGAAACCAAAACCTTGATGATCGAAAAACTCATGATGAACAGATCGAAATTCCTGCAAACGTGCAGCGCGGCTGTCGCCGCCACTTGGTTGGCGCCAACGGTGGATGCCGCCGAAGAGTTGCGGCTGAAGTCGTGGGAACTGGTGGAGGTTCCTTCACTGCCAAAGAAGCTCAACCCGATGCTGCAACTCACCGCCAGCAATGGGGCGGTGGGGTATTCGAAACCCGTAGCCAAGGACCTGGCCGCCGCTGTAGCCGCCATCCAGGACGCCAACCTGCTCGATCACGATAAACTATATGATTTGCTGCAGGCCAAAACCGTGCCCAAAGCCCAGATCGCCACCCTGGATATCGCGTCCTGGGATTTGCACGCGCGGATGTTGAAGAAGCCGTTGCACGCCTTGCTCGGCACCAAGCGGACCAAGATACTGCGCTACGGCGATGTGCGCGGTCAGCAGCCGGACTTTTCGCCGCAGAAATACGCCCAATCGGTTGCCAGTTATCTGGAACGTACTGGTCTGCAAGCCACCAAGCTCCACTTCCCCGGTAATATGGGCACACCTGAGAGCATCCCGTTCCCGGTGATTCTCGAAACATTGACGGCGGTGCGCAAGGCTGTCGGCAAAGACAAAACCCTCGCGTGGGACCCGTATCCCGGCTCGGCGGAATCGGCCACGACCTCATTGGATGAAGCCAAGCAAATCCTCAAGCTGATGGACGAACTCAGCTACGCGTGGATCGAAGGCCCGTTGCCGCCGGTGCCGTACGAGACGCAGATTCCGAAATACGTCGAACTGGTGAAAACGGGCACGAAACAACGCATCCAGGCCGAAGGTCCCGGTTCCCCCATCGGCGACAGCACACCTTTTGAAGACATGAAACGCTGGGCCGAGGCCGGCGCCATCACGCAATGCTCCACCGACGCCTACATCAGTACCGGCGTTACCAACTGTCTGCGGATGCTCGAATACGCCAAAGCCCACCCGCCGTTGGTCATCAACTTGCACTGGGACTGGGCGCCGCACGCCCACCTGGCGATGGCGTACGACGAAAAGATCATGCCGCTCGGTGAATTCGTCTGGGGCGGCGAGGTTCCCAAGAGTTACCTGACCGGCCCGTATCTCCAGGCGCCCGACTGGCCGGGCATTTACCGGATCGAATAAGGGCGAGATCGAGCGCGGGAATTGGCGGAATCGACTCCTGGAACCTCCAAATGATATAAGAACGGCACAACAAGGAAACACGCACATGAACATGCTCACATCATTCACTGCCACCGCCCTGCTGCTGGTTCCCCTGTCGGCGTTGGCCGGAGAGGCGCCCCTAACGATCACCTTCCAAATCAGCCGAATCCTTAAGGATACCACCGAGCATCCTCTCGGCATCCAGGATCCGACCTTCCTGGCCGATGTGACCGGCAGCGGCGCTGCGATCCGCCGCTTGGGGGTGCGTTTTCTGCGCATTGGCGATCCCCGGGACGCTTTCTGGTCGGAACCACCCTGGGAACGGGCGAATCCGGTGGCCGTGCTCAGCGGTCCGTCCGCGTGGCCGGCCAACGACCGCAATTATATGGATGCCGATGGTCGCCATTTTCGAGCCGATCGCACCACCGATTTCGACGAATCCCTCGCTCTGGCGCAAGCTGCTGGTGCCGAGCCGATCGTCATCCTCACCTACAATTCCCTCTACAAACCGCCCGCCGACGGGCTGGTCATTCCGCCCCGCGAGCGCTTCTTCGCCGCCGCCGAGGCCCAGGTGCGCTATGCCCTGCGCCGCAAGGTGCGTATCCGCTATTGGGAACTGGGCAACGAGCTGTGGAATCGCGGCAGCAATGGCCATGGCCCGGTCGCCCTGGCTGACATCCGGCGCGACCTTGCCGTGCTGGTGCCCCGCCTGCGCGCCATTGACCCCGGCATCCGCATCCTGGTGAGTGGCGACTCCGGCACTTGGTATCGGCAGTTGCTGGAATCCGCACCGCTCCTTGATGCCGTGAACTTCAGTTGGTACCTGTGGGAGATGTCGGATGGCTATGAATCATTCCGCGCCAGCCCCGACCTGCTGGGCGGCACCGCGGCCTTTACCGGCGCCTTGGCCGCCATTGACGCCCTGCCCCCACTCAACCGTGACCGGATCGGCGTCGTGATCACCGAATTCAACGCCCTCGACTGGGCCGCCACGACGGTGGCGGCGCCGGGCGGCCGCCCCGGCTGGGAGAATCGCAACGACCTGGGCCATGCCCTCTGCGTCTTCCAGATGGCCGGCGAGGCCCTCGCCCATCCTCGCGTGCGCCTGGCCTCGTACTGGTGCAGCCAATGGATGTGGCCGCCGTGGCAGCCGAAGATCGAACTCGACTCCGTGTACAACGCGCTGCGGCAAGACGGCTCGCCGACCGCGACCGGGCTCGCCGTCGCGGCTTGGGGCAACCACCTGTTGGATGCCTTCGTCCAGGTTTCGGCACCCGATCCCTTGCTGCGTACCTGGGCCAGCCGTTCGACCGACGGCAAGCGCCTGCATGTCTTTCTCCTCAACAAGGACCGGAACTCGCGCCGTGTTACCCTGCACGGTGGCGACGCGCCCTGGAAGGCGACCGGGGCCTGGCGCTTGGCGGGCGACGGGCCGCGCGATCTGCATCCCCGCTGGGAGCAGGTGCCCGCCGACGTATCCCTGCTCCTGCCGTCCGACTCGGCCACGGTCGTGCATCTCGCCATCCGCTAAACTCAACCGATAGACGAAACCATGAAACACAACCTCACCCTCATCACCGCCCTGCTGCTCGCGCCGCTGGCCGGGCTACGCGCTGCTGACACCACGCCGTCAGTGCCGATCTCCGTCGCTGTGGCGAATTTGCAGACCGTGACGCTGACGGTGGACGGAGTTGAACGGCGCGCTCTCGTTCACGTGCCGCCAGCTTACGATGGCAAAGCGGCGCTGCCCGTGGTGCTGATGTTTCACGGCAACGGTGGAACGGCAGAATCCGTGATCAAGGAAACCGGTTGGGTGGCGAAGTCGGATGCGTCGGGCTTCATCATCGTCTTCCCCGAGGGGACGCGGCCAGACATGACGCAGCCGCCGAAGTTTGGCCGCAACAATCCCGCATGGAACGATGGCTCCGGGCGCTTCCACTCGGGCGAGCACAACATCGCCGACGTGGCCTTCATCGCCGCGCTGCTTGACCACCTCGAAGCGAAGCTCGCCGTGGACAAGCGGCGCGTGTTTGCGAGCGGGTTTTCCAACGGCGCTTCGATGGCTTTCCGCGTGGGTCTTGAGCTTTCCGAGCGCATCGCCGCCATCGCGCCCGTCTCCGGTGCGCTCTGGATTGCCGAACCGAAAGCCGCGCGGCCCGTGTCGCTGCTTTACATCACCGGCACCGCCGACCCCATCAACCCGCTGGAAGGCGGCGTTCCGAAAATGGCGGCCGGCTCCGGCTTCAAAGGCGTGCCGGAAAAAGCCAAGCCGCCCGTGTGCGAGATGGTTCGGGCGTGGGTGAAGCTGCTGGGCTGCGCGCCAGAAGCGAAGCCAGTTGCCAGCGGCATCGAAGGCATCGCCACCATTGTCCACGCCGGCGGACGCGATGGCACGGAAGTCATCTTCACCACCATCGAAGGCCACGGCCACATCTGGCCCGGCGGAAAAAGTCCCCTGCCCGAATTCATCCTCGGTAAGGCGACGAGCCGCCTCAACGCCACCGATGCCGTTTGGGAGTTTTTCCAAGCGCATCCGAAGCCGAACATGAAGCCATGAAAACAATTTTCCTCACCCTCATCGCCCTGCTGCTGGCACCGCTGGCCGCGTTGCGCGCCGGCGACGCGCCCAAGCCAACAAAGCCCAACATCCTTTTCATCATCGCGGATGACCTGACCAAGGCCCTGAGTTGCTACGGGCATCCCACCGTGCAGGCGCCTAACGTGGATCGGCTGGCGGCGCGCGCACTGCGCTTCGACCGCGCCTACCTGGATTTCTATCCCACGCTGGTGGATTTGTGCGGGTTGCCGCCCGCCCCGAGACTGGAAGGCCGCAGCCTGCGCCCGCTGCTTGCACAGCCTGATGCGCCTTGGGACCATGCCGCGTACAGCATGGGGGCTCGTAACGACCGTCCCTCCAAGCTGGCCGTCAGCACCGAACGCTACCGCCTGATTCAAAATGAGGATGGCAAAGGCAGCGTGGAACTTTACGATATTCAGGCCGATCCGAATGAATGGAACAACCTGGCTGCCCAACCCGAGCACCGCGCCGCGCTGGAACGCCTGCAAACGCTCGCGCGCGTGCACCGGGACAAATTCTGGAAGGATTGGGAAGCTATGCCGGAAACACAAAACAAGGCTCTGAAAAATAGAAAATGACACCCTAAATCAAAGTGACTATATTCACGAAACTTGAAATGAGAATTCCATCTAAACCGATGTTTAACAACGGCCGTCGCCGTCACTTCCTGACAATTGTCGCGCTAGGCGTCAGCGCAATGGTCTGCCTCCCGCCCGCGATGGGAGCGGACGCGCCGCCCAAACGCGTCCTGTTCATTGGCAACAGTTTCACGCAGGGCTTGTTCAAACAATTGCCGCCGCTCCTGAAATCTGCGCAACCGCCTGTGGACCTCAAGGTCGAGCTTGCGGCGGCTGGCGGCGTGACGCTCGCGGCCCATTTTGATCCGGAAAGTACGGCCAATAAATCGGCCCACACCTTGCAGAAACTCCGCGAAGGCCATTGGGACTTGGTCGTGCTCCAGGAATACAGCAGCCGTCCCTTGGAGACGGAGAAACGATCTGCGGATAAGCCCAGTGGCTACGAGGAATTCATGAAGTTTGGCAAGCTCTTTGACGCGGAAATCAAGAAGCAGGGTGCTCGCACCGCCTTCTACATGACTTGGGCGAAGAAACCGGAGCCGGAGAACTTTGCCAAACTCGCGGCTGCCTATCGCAAGTTGGGTGCGGAACTCCAAGCCTCCGTGGCTCCTGTTGGTGTTGCCCTGCAACAAGCTATTCAGGAAGTGCCGCACCTGGGCTACTACAGTGATGATCAAAAGCATCTCAAAGATCCGGGCTACTATCTCGCCGCGTGCGTCTTTTATGGGTTTCTGACCGGCCATTCACCGGCGGGCCTCAGTTATCACCCGGCTGGTCTCGCCGCCGACGATGCTGCAAAACTCCAGGCCATCGCGTGGGAAATGCTCCAACTGGAAAAACTTACACCAAATCAGCCATGAAAATCCAAAACTTAATTCACCAATTGACTCTGGTCTTGACGCTATCGGCAATTCAACTGCCTGCGGCTGAACCGCGCGAACTGCGCGTGTACATGATTGGCAACAGCCTCACTGACAATGTCAATTACGATGGTTTCAAGCAGATCGCCGAAAGCCGCGGTTACAAGCATACGTGGGGACGTTCGATGACGCCTGGCGCGCCAATTTTCTGGCATTGGGACCATGACCCGGCATTCACGCAGCCGCCGTTTGGCGGCTGGAAGAAAGCCCTTGTGGAATATCAGTGGGACGCCATCACACTCCAGCCGTTCTCCACCTATAAGAATGAACTTGAGGCTGCGCAGAAGTTTGTCGAGGTGATCCAGTCTAAAAACCCTCAGGCGCAGGTGTTCATCTATGCCCAGTGGATGACCCGCGATAAGGGGGATTTCGATGTGGCTTGGACGCAAAAGGGAGGGGAGGGCACCGGCAAGTTGTCCCCGGGCACGCGCGATTATTACGAGCGCTTTGTCCAGGATTTGCGCAGGGCCTGTCCAAACCTGAAACCGTTTCGCCTGATTCCCGCCGGGCATGCCATGTATCTGCTGAATCAGAAAATCAAAGCCGGTCAGGTGCCCGGCTTTCACGACATTCGCGAGGTGTACAATGATGGCATTCACCTGAACAACGTTGGCGCATATATCGCCGGTTGCTCGTTTTTTGCCACAATCTACGGTGAAAGCCCGGTCGGTTTGCCAGCGGAACCGTATCAGCCCCAATCCGGTCATCGTGGTGTGAAGCTCACGCCTGAACTGGCCCGTGTTATCCAGGAAACCGTCTGGGAAATCGTTGCCACGCATTCACAGACCGGGGTGTCCGCCAAAGACCCACTGAAAGTTGCCAGCCCGCTGATCCCGGATGCGGTACAGGGCAAACGCTATGAAACGGTGTTGCTCCCTGCCTTTGGTCATGGACCCTATCGCTGGTCGGTTGCCAGTGGTCAAATACCGGCGGGACTGGCGTTGACTGCGGAAGGAGTCATTGCCGGCACGGCCTCCGCGCTGGGCGAAGCCCAATTGAAATTCGAGGTGATGGATGCCGCTGGAGCCTCCGCGCGGCGCGAACTGACCTTGAAAGTGGTGGCAGACAGCAAACCGGAAATCACGGAACGCATCTTGCCCCCGGGCAAAGTAGGTAAGTATTATCGGCACCAGGTGCAGGCCAAGGGTGGCAATGGGCCGTTGACCTGGCGGCCGGCCAAGAAAGAATCGCTGCCGCCGGGTCTGGAACTTGGCATTAATGGCGAACTGTTCGGTACTCCGGTGAAGACTGGAGAGGTCACCTTCCCGGTCGAGGCAAGTGATGCGGACCTCGGGGCACCCGATACCACCACATCATCACTCACGTTCAAGGCGACCGAGGCCGAAGGGGATGTCTTGTTCGTCCGGCAGGTCGCGCCAAAGTCAGTAACGGTGGACGGCAAACTGGATGAGCCATTCTGGAAGCTGGATCAGAAAATTGGCAGGCTGGTTGAAGGTCAGAACACCGGGGTTTCCGGGATGTTTGACGTGGTGACGGATGGTGAAAACCTTTATGTGGCCATTGCTGTCAAGGATTCCAAGCTGATGGAAAATGCGCAGGAACTTTGGAATGGTGACTCCGTGGAAGTGTATCTCGACACCCTGAACAGCCGTGAAACAGTGTATAATTTCAATCATCGCCGGTTGGTCTGCGGTCCATCCGGCAAAAAACCTTATATCGTGGGGGAAAAGTTCGGGATCAAATTTGCCACCCAGAAAACGGCTGACGGTTACACCGTGGAACTTTCTGCCCATAACTATGGCTTGGGAGTGCGCTTGCGCGATCAGGCGCTTGGTTTCGATGTGGCCATCAATGACTCTGCTGACGGTAAAACCCGAGTCAGTCGCTTGGTGTGGCGCGGCACCAAAGACAACGATACTGACCCGAGCAACCTCGGCACGATCATCCTGCCGGGGGCAACCAAATGATAACTGATCAATTGAAGCATCACCTCCTGAACCGCGCGTTGCGTCATAAGCGAACTGGAGATTGCCATGGAATCGCGGGTAGTCTAGGATGTTCGCCATGCGCACATCTCGAATAGTTTTCTGCTGGCTGATGCTGGCCGTGCCGGTATGGGCATTGGACCCTCAAAATTCCGGTTACGAGTTTCAGTACAGCCTCTATCCACCCCAGGGATTTAGCGTGAAGAAATCGAAGATGATTCCGCGGGCCGATCCGAAACAGCCGAAGACGGTGGCGTTGGTCGGTACGGACGGAAAGTTTACTGACGTGGCGCAGTGGTATTACGCCATCGGCAGCAACCCGAAGGCATTCGAGAAATGGTGGCTCGGTTACTGGACTGACACGAACACTTGGAAGATGTCGAAGTCGCCGGTGTTCGAGGGGACGGTTGCCGGCAATCAGGGTCATCGGATCATCGCGTGGCTCGGCACGTTCCGGAAATTGCTGGAGAAGGACGCGGGAATTGACGCCGGGGTAAAACAGGCGTTCCTGAACGAAGATTGGCAGCGGGCGGCGGAGAAGGTTATCGGTTCCACGATTAATGACCAGGGCATGCTGGAGCATGGCGGCAACAAGGCCGACCTGGCGTGCTGTTTTCATTTTATCCGGACAAAATTCGGCGCGATGGGATTGAAGTTCGACCACGTGTACACGTTGGAGCGCGCGCAGAATTTGATTGCGACGCTGTTGACGGAGCGGTGGATTATTTGCGAGGAAGACAAGTACCTTGCTCCGCCGAATCCGGAATATCTGGAGGCGATGGGCAAACAACACGGCGGCCAGACTGGCGACATCCGCATCGTGAAAGACGGCCAGGTGCTTTGGTCGGGCGGCATGTTCATCGGTTGGAAAGACAAGCCGTCGTTGCACGGCACGTGGGACGGACTCGCCATCATCAACTCGCTGTTCAAGTATTTCCCGGAGCCGGATCCCGCGAGTCCAAAATCCATTTTTTACAAATGGAACAAATTGTCGGAAGAAAAAAAGGAGATCGGCAGGAAGATGATAATACTCTGTTCGCGTCGGCTCTGGTTGGATTGGCAGGAGAACAAAGGCAAGACGTGGTGTTGGTTTCACGACGGCAAACCGACTGAGGACGAGAGCAAGCCGAGCGAGGCCCAGTTCCTGCCAGCATACGACGGCTACGGCGATAATCAGCTCGGCTGGGCGAAACAATGCTGGGAGGAAATGTTCGGCAATCCGTCGCGCAACACCAACGACGGGGTCCAGTCGTTGCTTGCCATCGCGCACGGCAAAATTCATCGCGAGTTGAGGACGCCGCTCGGCCAGCAGGTGCCGGGACGATACGACTACGATCCGGAGATTCAGAAAACACTTTTGGAGGAGGATTTGAAGAAGCTCAAAACGTCGCCGCCCAAATTCGCCGATGAAGAACCCAAACTTAATCCGGCCAAATCAAAAAACGTTTCGGAGTAGGACGAAAATGAAACGCATCATCCTTTTATTAACGATCGCCACATTCGCGCATGCCGCGCCAACGCGCGTGGCCTGTCTTGGCGACAGCATCACGCATGGCGTCGGAGCCGACGCCGGCTGGTCGTGGCCGGAACAGCTCGACCGGATGCTCGACTCCAATTGGGACGTTCGCAATTACGGTCATAGCGGTGCATCGGTCGCGAAGGAGGAGAAACACACGATCTGGAGCCAGAAAGAATACAAGGACGCGTTGGCGTTTCATCCAGACATCGTTGTCATTTTGCTCGGCACCAACGATCGCAAGCCGCAGAATTGGGAACATAAAACCGAGTTTCCAAAACTGTACAAAGAACTTGTTGTTTCATTTCAATCGCTTTCCAGCAAGCCGCGCGTGTTTTGCGGCACGCCGCCGTACGTCGCGAAGAAAGGCGCGTTCGGCATCACTGAAGCTGGCGTGAAGGAACAAATTCCGATGATTACGGAAGTCGCCACGAATCTCGGCGCGGTTGTCGTTGACGTTCACGCCGCGACGGAAGCCAAGGACGAGTTGTTCAAGGACAATGTTCATCCGAACACTGCCGGTGCGGCAATTATAGCGAAGGCAGTTTACCAGGCGCTCGCCGGCAAGGAATGGGAGGGCGAAATCCCCAGCGCGACGACAGTGAAGAAAGACAAACCGCTCGTCCGCGTCGTCGAGAATCCGGGTGAATTGAGTTACCGCGAGTTGTTCGCGTTGATCGCCTCCGAATGCGAGTTGTCGTCGGACAAGATGGCGCCAATCCGGGAGAAGTTTGACGAGACCGGGCAGGAAGTGGAGACGAAGATTCATAACTTCGAGAGCAAGATCGCGGAGTACGACCAGTTGCGGATGAAGTACAAACACACCAAGGAAGATTCGGAGAAATCGTTGTACGGCGAATATCGCGCCAAGATCGCCGCGACCAAGCAGGAGTTGGCGAAGTACAAGTTCAACATGAACTTGGCGTTGATCGCGATGATTCCGTCCGAGGCCAAGCCCGCGTTTGGCACCGGCTGGGTTCACAAATACGTGTCCGACCGGCTCGCTCCGATTGCGACGGCTGTGACGCCCGCGCAGCGCCGACAAATCCGGGAGATTTGCCGGAAGGTCGGCCCGGCCTACGGTGCCATCAACAATACCCCCGAGCGCAGCATCGCGGACGTCGAGACGTACAAGACCGTTTACCAGCAGGTGCTGGACGCCGAACAGAAGAAACGGGTTGAGCCACAATAACGTTTCGCTTGGACGTGTTCAAGAAACAGCATGAAGCCGATGTGGCCGAACTCGCGAAGGAAAATAATGAAAACATGCCTCACCCTGTTCCGCTGCATGGGAATGCTCGGACTCATAGTGCTCATCGCACGACCGTCCATCAGTAGCGCTTCCTCTGTCATTTTCGATGGCAAACGGGCGCCTGATTATGCGTTCTTGGATTTCCAAAAAGCTTTTGTGGTCGAACCCGACGGCTTGCGGCTCAAGGCGAAAAAAAGCGCTGGTGGTGCGGGCTTCAATGGGAATCTCGATTTGTCGCCCTACCTGGATTGGACTCCCACCTTGACCGTGAGCGTCGGGGCAGGAAATAAAGCGGATAAAATTCGTCTCATTTTTGGTTCGGAAGGAGCCGGGCATGAGTACGTGTTCGACCTGTTTGGTCTGAAGCCTGGTGAATTGGCCACGCTCTTCGCTGAGTCTGGGGCTTCGTTGCGCGAGCCGGTCAAAATGCCGAAGGAGGAAAAGGGCAGGAGTTTCGACGCTACCAAAATTAATTTGTTCCAAATCCAGGGAGACTGGAGCGCTAAACCGGTGGATCTGCTGATCGGCAAGATCGCCCTGACGGAACCGACCGATGCCATCAAAGCCCTGCGCGCAGCTTTGGCTTCAAAGAAAGCGGCGACGGCCGAAAAAGTCCGTAAAGAAGCTGAGGCCCGGGAGAAAGCCCGGAAAGAACTCCTGGCCAAGGGTGGTTCACACCCGGTGGATGGGCCAGAGGTTAAACACGTTTGTGCCGTGGGGCCGGACGTGATCGCCTTCACGCTGCAGGCCGGGCAACATGTCAGTAACCAACTTGTCCCCTACGTGGCCGAACCCGGCGACGAGGTGGTGGAGGAAGAGAAGGGCAAGCCGCAGTACGAAGTGAAGGATGGCAAGGTGGTAGAACTTCTCCAGAATTCGCTCTACCGGGTGGTCCGCAGCCAGCGTACCAAAGTGGGGAGCTTTTCTTTTGATGGCAAGTCTCTCTTCATTGCCGGGAAGTCCAAGGGGCAATTGCTCGACGAGACTATGGTGGATGTGCCCGAGGCGTACGCCATCCAGTCGTCCGATGACACTGCTTATGCGAACGCGTTGCCGCCAACGAAGGTCTTTCGCAAGGGCAAGCCGAATGGCAACAGCAAGCCGTTGCCCTTTCTCTACACCGTCTCGCTAAAATTGCCTGCGCCACTCAAGGAAGGGGCGACCTACACGATTCTTTTCTTGGGCGTGAACACGTCCAAAGAGAGCGCCGCCTACGTTCACAAGCCCCGTGAGTCGCGGAGCCTGGCTCTGCACGCCATCCAGACCGGCTATCGTCCGGACGATCCCTTCAAACGCGCCTATCTCTCCTTCTGGATGGGTGTGGATCAGGACGGCAAGAACGGAAGTTGCACGCCTGATGTTGACGCCTTCGAATTGGTGGACGCCACCGGCAAAACCGTGTTCACTGGCATGGCTGAACTTGCGAAGAAGGAGGGCGAGGAGGAGCAGATCAGCATCCACGAGAAGTTGGATTATACGAAAGCGGCGGTGCGCCGCTTGGATTTTAGCGCCTTCAAGACGTCGGGCGAATACCGCGTGTTTGTGCCCGGAATCGGGTTGAGCGGATCGTTCCGCATTACCGCCGACGTATGGGAGAAGCCGTTCAAAGCCGCCATGCAGGGGATTCTGGCGCAGCGACAGGGTGTTGACCTGGGGCCGCCCTTCCTTGCCTATACGCGCAAACGTCCGTTTCATCCCGACGACGGCGTGGAGTTCTATCAGATGACCATCCCCGTACAGGGAGGGCAGGAAGCCGGGGAGGGTGGTCAGGCCGGACGCGGCGGCAACCTCCTCGAATTGTCCAAGGCGGGCAAATTGCAGCGTGTCACTGGCGTTTGGGGCGGTTACCAGGATGCCGGTGATTGGGACACGCTGGGCGGTCATCTCAGCGCAACCTACGATCTGCTCGGCTTGTATGATCTCAACCCTGCAGCGTTTGCCCGCATAAAACTTTCGCTTCCGCCGGCGGAGATGGGAAACAACCTCCCTGACATCCTTGACGAGGCGCTCTGGCAGATGCCGTGTTGGAAGAGCCTGCAGCTTCCCGACGGCGGGGTGCGCGGCGGCTACGGTTATGGCTGGGGATGCCCCCCGGCCGCCACCAGTTCGATGATCAAGAGCGCCGGCGTGTATGCGGTGGACCATGTCACCACCTTGCACTACGCCGCCGCTGCCGCGCGAGCTGCCCGCGTGCTGGATGCGTTCGACCAGCAGCAGGCCGCTGAGTATCTGGAGTCTGCCAAACGCGCTTGGGCTTGGTCGGAAGCGCACTCCAATGAGGACGACGTAATCTACCAGAAAGTGCTCTCCTTCGCTAAGAGCCTGCCGAAGGATTTGCGCAATTTTCGCGCGATGGCCGCCGTGGAGCTGTTGGCCGCCACGCGTGATCCCGCCTTTGATGCCGCCTTCAAACAGACGTCGGAGCTGTCCAAAAAGGGAGAACTCCGCTATCTGGACCAGCTCGGCACGGACTTCGCCTATGCGCGTCTGCCGGAAGGTATGGGTGACCCGGAACTGAAGCGGCAAGCCGTCCAATTGATCACGGCCTACGCCGACCACGCCATCGCGTTCAGCCGGAAAAATGCGTATGACATCATCACCGGTCATCGCACTGATATGCCGATGATTTTTGTCAGCCGCTTCTTTAGTACGCCGGGCGCGGGCGGTTTGGCTCTGATCTACGCCTACGAATTGACGAAGAAACCGGCCTATCTCGCCGCTGCGGTGCAAGGGGCGAACTACAGCCTCGGCGCCAATCCGGACAATCTCTCTTACTGCACCGGCGTTGGCGAAAACTGTCAGCATTTCAGTTTCATCGTCGATGCGACCGTTTCCGGTCAACAGCCGGACATCATGGTCGGCCACATTCCTTACGGGCAGGGCAACGAGGGAAACGCCATGAGTCGCAGCGCGAACTCCTGGGTTCAGCAATGGCTGCTGAACTTCGGGCCAACCAGGAAGATGTTCCCCAACTGGTTTGACTGGCCGGTGAACGAGCAATACATCGACTTCGCCATTTACCCGCTCCACAACGAGAATTGCTTCAACCAAACCACCGTGCCCGCTGCCTGTTACTGGTTCTATTTGCACACCCGACCTGTGGTGGGAAAATGAAGAAGTCAATGCACTCGAACATGAACAAATCCCTCATTTTGATAAAAACAGCACTCTATATTTTGATGGGCATATTCTGGCTGGGGGTGGTTCAGGCGGAAAGCCCGCAGACGTTTGCGCAGCGGCAGAAACTGTTCCTGGATTCGGTCTGGCAGGATTACCAGGCGCATGTGGATAAACCCTCGGCCAAATCCGCCTTCTGGCGGGCTGAAGCCTTGTTTGAGTTGGGTAAGGTGGAGGAGGGGCGTCGTTTGGTGGGACGCGGGTTGGATCAGATGGTGCCGGGTAATCGTGAGAACCGTTGGATTCATGGCGGCAACAGCGGGTTTGTGGCGTGGCCGGGTGTGGATTGTTATATCCGCTATGAGAGGTTTCTGGATGAACCGCTGAAGGAACGGAACCGCAAAATCTATACCGGCGCGGTGTTTTATAAGCGCCTCTCCACCAGCAATCATAAAATCATGGCGGCGGTTACACGCTATCTGGCCACCCAGATTTGGGGACTCAATGCGTTTCATGCGGACCCTTTCTTCAAAGGGCAGGAGGAGGATGGTACCCGCTTTGAAAAGAATGATCCAACCGGGGAGAAGTACATCCGCAGCCTTATTCAGGAAACGGTCAAAAGTGGTCCGGGAGAATTTGCGTCACGCCCATATGGAGCCGAGAACATTTTGCCGCTGCTGACGCTGGCTGAGTGCGCGCAGGATTCCGGTATCCGTCAAAGTGCCGCGCTGGCTTATGAGTATAGCCTGATTGAATTGGCGCCGGCCTGGTTGCGCGGGCATCTGGCCACCTTTGCGCCGCGCTCTTATCCGGACATGGAGACGCAGCAGCCATGGGGGATTGCCGTTGTCCCTTGGGCATATTTTGGCGGGATACCGCCGGGGGAACTGCACGATCAATGGGCGCTGCGCACCGCCACGGCAAGCTACCGTATGCCGGACGCCTTGCTGGCCTCCGGCGCGGACCGTTCTCAGCCCTACGTGTACCGCGCGCTCATCAACCGCTGGGCGCTGTATCATTATGTGAACCAGGATTATGCTCTCTTCAGCCGTTCGCCCAAGGCTTCGACCCGGCAATTCATGGGGCAGAGCTACCCGTGCGGGGTGATGTGGGAGGAGCCCAATGTGAACCATGGCAGCCATCTGTGGATCACCAATCCCTCTGCCGACGACAACCACGCGGAGGGGAACAAGACGACCGGCATTCATACCCACGGCGTGACCCAGTATGAGCAGGAACTGCAGTATCGCGATGCCCTGTTGTTTGTGTTCAACATCGCTCCCAATTTCCGAAATCCTTACGCCTTGGCCTATATTCCCGGCGGCTACCGTGCCGCGCTGACTGCGCCGAACCGCCTGTTCCTGCACTACGGCACCGTCCTGGTGGCGGTTTCCGCCTCGCATCCGTTCACCTTCAACCCCCAATCCGGCATTCGTGCCCCCGCTGGCAAAGCGCGGGAAGGCGATTCGGAATTCCGCATCCCAACCCTGCAAACTGCCGTGGCGTTGGAAACGGCATTGCCTGCGGATTTTCCCGGGGCCGATCCCGAAAAGCAACTGGCTGCCTTCCGCGATCTGCTGCTGGCGAAGGCCAGGATTGAGCTCCAATCCGGCGTGAAGCCGGTTGGCCGCTATACGGATCGCCATGGCAATACCCTGGAGTGTGTTTATGATGGCGAGGACAAAATTAACGGCAAGACTGTGGATTACACTCGCTGGCCGACCCTGGAAAGTCCCTGGCTGCAGCAGCCGTCCCCTGAGAGTTCATTGGTGCTGACTGACGGTAAACGAACCCGTACCTATGATTTCCAGAACTGGAAGGTTGTGGAATCCGCAGGGAAACCGAGGGACTGAAATTCCAGCATTCCATGCCCCCGTTGCCGTTTTGTAAAAGCGGCGGAAAGTAGAAACAGGCGACCAGTTTGGTTGACAATTTTGATTCCTCTGGTAGGTTGTTTTTAAATGAAATTGGCACCGAAATACGACTTCCCTTCGGACTTGCCCATCTGGGTTGACCCGGAACGATTGAGCGGTGTGCCCTGCTTCAAAGGCACACGCGTGCCAGTGGATAGTCTGTTTGCCAATTTGAAAAGCGGTCTCAGCTTGGACGAATACCTTGATTGTTTTCCCGACGTGACACGTGAACAAGCCGTTGCTGTTTTGAAATACGCCCACAAGACTGCGCTGCACGCCGCATGAAAGTCTTGCTGGATGCCTGCGTTCCACGCCCCTTGCGGCAGTTTCTTTCCGCCCATACCGTTCACACGGCGCAGGAAATGGGCTGGGGACAACTGAAGAACGTCAAAAATCTCAAGCATGAATAGGCTTACTGCATTTGTCCTCACTGCCCTGTTGCTGGCATCGCTGGGCGTGCTCCGCGGTGCCGATTCGATCGGATCGTTGGAAGAAGCGATCCAGGGGCTTGGCCCGGGTGTAACAGTACAGGTGGCTGATGGTGATTACAAGGTAACGCGTCCGATCCGTATCCAGGGAAAACGCGGTACCGCCGAGGTGCCAATCATTCTGCGCGCGGAACATCGTGGTCGGGCTGTGATTGGCGGCGCGGCCGGTTTCGTCATCAGGGATTGTGAATATCTGATTTTGGAAGGTTTCATGTTTACCAGCGATGCCGACCAGCAAGCGGTGCGGCTCGACAACTGCCGGCATGTACGCGTGACCCGGAACACGTTTCGCCTGACCGAGCGCGCCACGCCGCGGCACTGGGAGCACTGGGTCACCGTGGAGGGCGCCCGCAGCGGGCAGAACCGCATTGATCACAATCTGTTTGAGCGCAAAGTGAATCGCGGCAGTCATGTCTTCATCCGTGGCGACGATGCGCTGCTGGTTTGTTCGCAGCACGATCGGGTTGATCGCAATCATTTTCAGAACGTTGTCTATGCCAATGGCGAGAACGGCCATGAGACCATTCGCACCGGCGGCAATGATCTCGGCGCCTCCGGCCAAAGTTCGTTCACCCTCATTGAGGAAAATTTATTGGAACGATGCAGCGGCGAAGACGAGATCATGTCGCTGAAATCTTCGGATAACGTCGTGCGCAATAACACGCTTTTGAATTGTCGCGGCGCGATCTGCTTGCGGTTGGGCAACCGCGACATCGTCTCCGGTAACTTCATCATCGCCACCAACGGCGAGCCGGGGTGTGGCGGCGTCAAGCTCTACGGCTTCGATCATCGTGTTTTTAATAATTACTTTTTCGGTCTGACTGGCAGGCGGCATGAGGCGCCCTTGGGGCTGATCCCCGGCACACTCGACACGCCCACCACCGAAAACATCGGCAAGAAATACGACGATATGACTTCAGTTCCGCCGACACGGTGTTGGATCGCCTTCAATACTTGGATTGACTGTGTGCCACTCCAGTTCGGTTTCAATCCGGACAACGCCGAGCGAATGCGTATTCCCCCCAACGAATGCACCTTCGTCAATAACCTGGTTGTTCGCACCAAACCCCAAGCCTTGCCCCTCGTGAACTTCGAGGTTGTCCGTGGTCTGCGGGCGCATGACAACCTTGGATATACTTGCCAACCAGTCGTCCCCCGTGATGAATGGGCGGGTTGGTTTCGCTTCGCTGATCCGCACCTGCGTCAAGTGGAGGGTGCTGGGGTGCTCTGGCGACTGACGGATTCGAGTCCTGCCATTGACGCCGCCGTCGAAGGCACCGGGTTGGTTGACGACGACGTGTTTGGTCGTGTGCGGTCTGGTTGGCGGGATATTGGCGCCGAGGAATTTGGCAGCGGGGCCTTACGACGTCGGCCCCTGACTTCAGGCGAGGTTGGTCCCGATGCGCCATGAGGTTGGCTGCCGAAACGCTAAAAAATTGTGATAAAAAACAGTCCTCTACATCCAAACCCAAGATGAAACCTACGGTATTATTGCCTCTCAGTTGCCTGCTGTTGGCAGCGCTGGCTGGGCACGCCCAGACTTCACCCGAGACTTCTGCCAGCTGGAAGAAGTTCGAGGAAAACCCCGTCATGGGCGGCAAATATGGCACCTGCTTCGACATTTCCGTTTTGCGCGAGGAGGGCACGTATCGGATGTGGCTTTCGTGGCGTCCGAAAAAATCCATCGCGCTGGTCGAGAGCAAAGACGGAATTCATTGGAGCGAGCCGCCGCAGGTTGTGCTGGGTCCGCGCCCGGAAACCGGCTGGGAGGACGACCTCAACCGGCCCGTGGTGTTAAAACGCAAGGATGGCTATCACCTGTGGTACACGGGGCAGGCCAAAGGCCATTCGGCGATCGGTTATGCGACGAGTGCGGATGGGGTTACCTGGAAACGGATGAGCGACCGGCCGGTACTCGCAGCGGAAAAACCGTGGGAAAAGGTGGCCGTGATGTGCCCGCATGTATTGTGGGACGCGGATGCCGGGCAATTCCGCATGTGGTATTCCGGTGGCGAACAGAATGAGCCGAATGCCATTGGCTACGCGATCAGCCCCGACGGCTTGACGTGGACCAAACACGCCGCCAATCCGATTTTTACACCGGACCTGCAAAGTCCCTGGGAAAAACACAAGGTCACCGCCTGCCAGGTGGAGAAGCGGGGGGATTGGCACATCATGTTTTACATTGGCTTCCGCGACGAGCCGCGCGCCCAGATCGGCATCGCCCGATCGCGGGATGGCATCACGGATTGGCAGCGGCATCCGGCCAACCCCATCATCCGCCCTGGCCAGGATCAATGGGATCACGACGCCTGTTACAAACCGTATGCCGTTTTCGACGGCGGAAAGTGGTTGTTATGGTATAACGGCCGCCACGGTCGTCTGGAACAGATTGGCGTGGTATTGCACGACGGCGAGGATCTGGGGTTTGGGAAGTGAGGGGGATTACATCTTAAACTGCGGGATTTTCAGGCGCTCCCCGTCCTTGATGGCGGATTGATGCGCGACGATTCCGGAGACCGTGAGGTTCAGTGCCATGATGATATCCACCAGCGGCGTGCGATTTTCCAGAATGGACAGCACAAATTCGTTGGTCAGGTAGCCGTGCGAACCGCCGTGGCCGCCGGCATCCACCTTCGGCGGCAGGGGCGGGCGCATGAGGTCCGGCAGTTGTTTCTCCAAACCTTCGTAGCGGGCATAAAAGGACCCGCGCTGTCCGCGCACACGTCCCCGTTCGCCGCTGTCACCCGGGGTGTCCCAACTGACGGCCATGCGCGCCATGCCGCCTTCGCTGGTGCGGAAGGAGGCGATCTCGGTGCCGAACGGATTCTGGTAGCGGTTGTTGGCGGGTTGCAGGTGCTTGAGCAGGCTCGGCATGCCCAGGCAGGAGACCTCGGTGAAGCTGCCGCCGGCCACGCCCAGGCAGTAGGCGCTGGAATGGGTGGGGTACCATTGCGGCGGCAACCCGACCCGCCAATCCTGGTACGAGGCGATGGGTTCCGGCATGTAATGATAGTATTCACCCTCGGAGTAGGTGAGCTTGCCAAAGCCGCCGGCGCGGTAGATCGCCCGCATGGCATACAAATCCTCGTGGAAACAGGAGGTCTCAAACATCATGTATTTCAGCCCGCTCTTTTTGACGGCGGTGAAAAGCGCCTGCGCATCCTCCAAAGAACCAAAGATCGCTGGTACTGCGGAGGCCACATGCTTGCCATGCTTGAGCACCTCCAGACAGTGGCGCACATGGCTGGGGGCATCGGTGGCGACAAACACTGCCTCGATGCGGTCGTCCTTCACCAGTTCCTCCAGCGAAGGGTAGGTTTTGTCGCAGCGGCAGGCTTGCGCCAGGGCTGCGCAACGATCCGGGATCAGATCGCTGACGGCCATGACTTCGACGTTCGGGTGATTTTGAAAACCGAAGGCGGCCCCGAATTTGCAAACGCCGTAGCCCACAATGCCCACGCGAATGCGGCGGTCACTGACGGGTTTCCATCCCCGCGAGGCATCCGGTGCGGTGGGCGCTTTTTCAAAGCCCTGGATGACTTTTTCCTCCGCTTGGGTAGATGACGGCACCGCCAGCATGGCGGAACCCAAGCCCAGTGTATGGAGAAACGAGCGGCGTGGAAGGTTATGGTGCATAATGTATGACCTCATCGTTGCGTTATTTTGCCCTGTTTTGCCAGGCAGAGAATGCCCCGGGACGGAACGGCTTCATGCAGGATCATATAGGCTTTCTCGGTGGTGTTGGTCGCCGCAGTGTTCCGGCCTTTTTGCCGCTCGTGCTGGGCCAGCAGGGAAATGGTGGAGACATGCCCGATGGCGTTGCCGCATTCATCCAGCACGGCGGCGCCGCTGCTGCCGGGCGCCCAATCCGTGCTCACGTTCATGCGCAGATGACAAAGCACGTCCAGTGAATCCTCGCGGCCAGTGCGGTTGGCGCGTTTCCAGTAAAACCGGTTCACCAGTCCGGCGCTGAAATAGCCCGACTGGCTCAGCGGATCGCTATAGCAATACGCCGCATCACCCAGGTGAACCTGGTGATTGAGGGGCAGGGCGTTCAGCTTGCCACCGCTGACCTGGATAATGGCGGCATCCAACTGCTCGTTGCGGGCGAGAATGGCAATGACCGGAAGCACCTCCCCGCTATCGGTGGAGGCGATGAGAAAACCCTCACGCATGGAGTCATCAAGCTCCAGGACGTGATCGCAGGTTACCACCGCGCCCTGGGTGGAAATGGCGTAGCCTCCGGAGAGGTTCAGGTGCCATTTGTCGCAGCGTTTGCACAGGTAATACCAGCCGACCTTCAGGTGGGCGGCGAGGGCCTTGGCGGCGACCTCGGAGGGGCTGAGTCGTTTTTTGGATGGTTTGGGCAGGGATAGGGGTTCCGTGGATTTTCCCGGAGTCCAGTTTTTGACAGACGGGATGTCCATCAATAATTCTTTGCGGGAGCGTGCCACCTCGGCTTTGCTGATGATCACCCGATCCGCCGCCCGGATGCCGGTGGCGGATTGCTCGACGATGCGGGTGTCCGGGGTTTGGGCCACGCCGCACCAGGTTCCGGCCAGCAGCCACCATACGCCGCCTGCCCGCAGGATTGTCCGCCAACCAATGTATTTCATAGCATTACTCATACGGAACGACCGGTTTACCGCAGCGCGTCGGCTGCTTGCATCCGGCCAACGATGATGCTCCATGGAAATACATCTTTGGCCCAAAGGGAAATAAAAAAGTTGGTATAAAAAATTGGCAACGCATGCCGTCGTTCCCGGTACGTCGTTCAAAGCTGTTCCCCATTTTTATATCAGTTCTACCTTGACGCGCTTTTTCCGTCGGCGGAACCTGTACCCATGTTCACGTATAACCGTATCGCCCATGCCAATGCAGGCATTCAGCACTTGGTGATTTGGGCACTGTTCGCGCTGGCGATTCCGGTGTGCCTGGCGGCATCCCTGGATGAGGCTGAGTTTTCAGTGATCTCCGGCCCTGCCTCCCCGCAGGTGGCGTGGGCGGTGCTTCAGGACGGGGACGGCTTGCGGCTGGCATTCAAGCTCGAACCCACCACGGCGGCTTCCCCCAAATTGGCCGTGGGTGTGTCGGCAGATCATACCCTTGTGCTTGGCGAACGTGACGCCACCGCCACTCGGATTGGCGAACAGGTTCTCTATGAGTTTCAGGTCAAGGGGGCGACGCTGGTGGATACCCCTGCCGGTTGGCAGCGGCTTCGCCTTGGTTTCGCCGTGAGTTGGCCGGGGGGATCCGGTGGCCAGGATCAACAGCGTGAGCGTTATGCGCATCTCGATTCCGCCGCGCCACACACGGGGTTGTCGCGTAGTCCGATTGACTGGATGCCATTGGACTTGGTTGAACATCGGCGGGAAGTGGGGGATCGCCGGCTCGCGCTGGCCATCGCCTTTGAGCAGCCGCTGGATGGCAAGGCCACCGTCGTGATCGAGGATGACCAGGGCCGGCGCATTCGCAATCTGGTCAGCGGGCAACCCTACGGCAAAGGTCCCGCCCGCGTGGCGTGGGATGGGCTGGACGAGGACGGCGTGGTTGTCAAGCCGGGGGCCTATCACTGGCGCTCCATTCATCATCCAGGCATTCGTCCCGAGCATCTGTTTTCATTCTGCAACGACGGTCAGCCGACCTGGCGCACGGGCACCGGCACGGACATGTGGGGGGCGGACCACAGTGTGTTCGTCTCAGCGGCTGCCAATGCCCGGTTCACGTTCTTCGGTGGGTCCGTTGCTGAATCTGGCTATGCCATGGTGGCCGTGGATCAGCAGGGGGTAAAACGGATGCATTATAATCCGCTGGCTGGCACTGGCATCGAGCGGGTCTTCCTCGCCGCCGATGATCAGCAACTCTACGCCGCTCACGACGGTTTTGCCTGGGGGGACAAGACGAAACGTGGCAAGTCTGACTGGAAGGGTATTCAAAAGATCACGCTGACCCGATTCGACATTGCCACGGGCCGGGTGCGCGATTATCCGGGCCATCGATTTGCAGTGCTGGCCACCAACGAAATCGGGCCGGGATCGGCTCATCCTGATTGGAAGGAGCCGAGCCTGCGGGGGATGACGTTGATCGGATCAAGCTTGTACGTGTCGGACCATCACGCGGATCGCATCCTGGTGGTGGAGGCGAAAACGGGGCGGGTGGAGCGTGAAATCAAATTGCCCCAACCAGGCGCGCTTGCGGAAATGCGCGGCCAGCTTCTGGCGGTTTCGGAGGATCGCCTGGTGCGCATCGAGGGAGTGACGGTGAAGCCGCTGAATATACCCGCCAACCTCAAGCCCCAAGGCATTGTTGCGTCCAAGGACCGCATTTATGTGACGGATGGCGCGACTCATACCGTGATGATCTTGGAGGCGAACGGTGCCCGCTTGAGCAGCCTGGGCACCCTCGGCGGCGCGTACCAGGGGGCGTATGACCCCAAACGCATGGTCAACCCGCGCGGGCTGGCGCTGGCCAATAACGGTTGGCTGTGGGTCACCGAGGATCGCTGGAATCCCAAACGTCTCACCGCCTGGGATGTGGCGGCCGGGCGGGTGGTGGTGGAAAAGTTTGGTCCCACCGCGTATGGTGCTCCCGGCGCCGGATTTGATACGGCGGACGCTTCCCGCTGGATTGGCCAGGGCGCGCTCTGGCAGGTGGATTTGAAGCAGCAGCGCGTCCAATGCCGCAGCATTCTCCAGCAGGAACCGACCGGTCCCGCCGCTTCGGCCACGCACTGGAGCTTTCTGCATCAGGACGGCCGCACGTTCCTGATCGGTTTTGGAAAAGTGACCAGCATCAACGAACTGAAGCCCGACGGTTCAATGAAGCCGCTGGCGTTTGTGGCCTCCACTCACCAGTATGGCTATGCCTGCAACTGGCGTCCGCCACAAGCTTTCATCGACGCCTTTAATAAAACCTATCCGGCCAAGCCGTACCGGAGTGGCGCGGTGATGGACAAGGGTCCCGGTGTGCTTTGGGTGGATCGCAACGGTGATCGTGAAATCCAGTCTGAGGAACTCGATTTCTCGACGGAGGTGGAACGCTTTGCCGGCTCCGGTTGGGGGCACGACCAGCACGATCTCACGCTGCGCCTGCCGGCAACTTTCAATGGCAAGACGGTGCTCGTCACCTTGAAGCCCAATGGGTACAACGCGGGTGGCGCGCCCAATTACCCCACGCTGAATGCCGCCTGTGCCGCTGGTATTCCGATTGCGCTGCAACATAACGAGCGCGAAAGCGCGGTGGATCGTTTCAATAATCTGCTCGTCAATTCGGACCCCAAGATGTCCGCGTTCGCCCCGGATGGCCGCTTGCTCTGGACCTATCCCAACCGCTGGAGCAACGTCCACGGTTCCCATGCCGCGCCGCTGCCGGAGATCGGCGTGATGCAAGGCGTCCTGTTCTTTCTCGGCATGGCCGAATTGGATGCGAAATCCGATGTGTTCGTTTGCAACGGGAATCATGGCCGCTTCTTTGTTCTCACCAGCGATGGCCTTTATCTGGATGAGATGTTCAAGGATGTCCGCATGGGTAGTGCGCTGGATGCTTACCTCATTGGCGGCGAATGTTTTGGCGGGTTCTTTGGCCGCTCCAAGACCGACGGCAATTATTATCTGCAATCCGGTCACACGGATTATCGCATCTTCCGCATCGAGGGCCTGAATCAGGTGCGCCGTCAGGAAGGCACGCTGACCGTCTCAGCGGCTCAGGCTCTGGCTGCCGAACGCGTGTTGGCTGGGCGCATTGCGCAGCAATCGCCCAAACGCCAGGCGGTGTTGGCCCGTTTGACCACGCCTCCGGTGGTGGACGGGCGCGGTACCGGCTTTACCGGTGCGCCCGTAATTTCCTGGGATAAGTCTGGCAAATTCCCCGTGCGCGTCTGGGCTGGATTCGACGCCCGCAATTTGTATCTCAGTTACCAGGTGGCTGATGAATCTCCCTGGGTCAACAACGGCAAGGATTGGACCACCCTGTTCAAAACTGGCGACAGCGTGGACCTGCAACTCGGCACGGATACTTCGGCTCCGCCCGCCCGTTCGGGTCCGGTCCCGGGCGATCTCCGGTTGCTCATGGCGCCGTTCGAGGGCAAGCCCGTGGCGGTTCTTTACCGTCACCGGCTGCCGGCCAAGGAGAATCCCGTGACCTTCACGTGTCCGTGGCGCAGTGAGACGGTGGATTCGGTGAAGCTGCTGGCCGAGGTGAAAATTCAAGTGCGCCGTGAAAACAATAGTTACCGGGTGGATGCCGCCATCCCTTGGACTGAACTCGGGCTGAAAGAGCCGGCGGGCAAAACCTTCGCCGCCGATTTTGGCGTGATCTACGGGGACAGCGGTGGGGCGGTGAATTTATTGCGTTCCTATTGGTCCAACCAAAACACCAGCCTGGTCAATGATGTGCCCGGCGAAATTATGCTCACCCCCAATCTCTGGGGCAGCATCACCTTTGCGGAGGGCAAATAAGATGAATTACGCGAGGCAAATTACCAATCAAGCAGGGGCCGAGGTAACGAGGCTCAAATATCCAGACCGTAGGTTCCCCACGGTTTTCCCCAGCTTTCTCGTAGCACTGATGAGTTTCGTTCTGTCAACCCAGGCGCAAACCATTACGTGGGACGGGGTCCTGGGTAACTCCGGGCAGCAAGGGGCTGCACTGGTGCGTTTTGGCAGCGTGGGCTCCAGCACCAAGGGGCCCATCGCCGGCGGGACTGCGGCGGGCATGGGCGTGGCGTACGACCGGTTCGGCTCGCTCTGGGATCGCGGCGGTTCCGGCACGCTCAACCGTTATGCCTTGGATGGCCGGCTGCTTGGACAATACCAGATTCCCCACGGCATCGGACGCAACGATCAACTCATTCTGGTGGGCGACACGCTCGTGATGCAGCTCCAGGACAAACTGTTCACCTTGCCCATCACCGCAGCGGCTGGCACGGCCGCCATCGCGCTCAAGCGTGCCTCTCTGGCTTTGTCGTTTGGAACTTTCCAAGACCAGTTCGCTTCCTGGTCTGGTTCGGAAATTTTGTTGGTGAATCCGCTCACCGGCCAGGCCCGGACGGTGATGACCGCCACCAATGTTCAACAGCTTGAACTCGGTCCTGACGGGGCTCTGTATGTGGCCACGGGCGGCAAGGTCCACAAATATGTCGCCGGTCAGGAGATCGTTCAGGGGTGGCCCCGCAACGTGCCGGGTGAACGCATGCAACTGCTGGACGGCGCGTTCTACGGTCAGGCCTGGCACGGCACCATTCGGCGGTTCACGAGCGGGCTTGAACCCGATCCCGGCGTGGTCCTCGGCGGTTCCTCCGGCTCGTTTATCGGGCATCTCGACCAAAATTCCGAACTCTCCAACGGACGCGGCCTCGCGCGCATCCGCCCCGGTCTCTACGCGGTTTCCGGTTTCACGGGCACGCTGCACCTGTTGGCGTGGGATGCCCAAAAACAGCAGTTCCAGATTGTCCGCCGAATCGGTTGCGCGCCGGTGGGGCATGGTTTGGCCGTGGATCGTTCGGGTAATGTCTGGTGGCATTATGGCGCTTGGAAGTGGTCTGATACGCCCGCCACCCCGCTGCAATCAGGCATCAATGCGCCCGAGGAAATCGCCACTCCGGTGATGCTGGAGAGCGACCATTTGGTTGCGCCTGCCTGGATGTGGGGCAAGCCCACCTTCCTCAATGGGCCGCTGACCACCGAGGTGGAGATTCATCGCGTCGAGAATGGCAAGTGCGACCTGCTGCGTCCGCTGATGGCGTCGGTCGTTTATAAATCAGCCGGTCGTCTGGTCCTGCTGGCCGCCGGCCCGACCGGCAAGGTCGCCGCATTTAATATCGGCACCGATGGCAAATACGCGAGTGATGCCGCCCCGGTGACGCTGGCCACCGCCTCGCCCATCAAATCACTCGCCTCGCTGGCGATGAAGGACGCCAATACCTTGCTGATCGCGGCGGACGGCAGTGTCATTGAATTGGCATTAAGCGGGAACAGTTGGAAGGAATCGCGCCGCTGGTCGCAATGGGCCGGCGACCATTTCGGCGCTGAAATCTGTCTCGCGTGTGACGCTGGCCGCCTATGGATTGCCGACACGCAGCGCCAACGCGTATTGGTCTTTGATGCCGCCAGCGGGAATTTATTGGCGGGCTGCGGCTTGGTGGATAAACCGGGTGCTGATCTGCGCCAGTTCGATGCTCCGCGCACCATTGCCGCCCGCAACCATCGCGCGGTGGTGTACGATGCCGGCAATCAGCGCCTGGTCAAGTTATTGTTCAAATAAAGTCCCTCCGCCGGATAATGTCCTCCTCCCCATGAACCGCGTAGCCGCTGCCGTCAGGCGGCGCAAACTTCAGAACACCGCATCTGCGCCGAATAATTTGATACCATTGGGGATTGGCGG
>JBAXGN010000065.1 GCA_037139415.1 Verrucomicrobiota bacterium
TTGCGCCAGGGATTTTTATTAAAAACCCGTCCCAGTGTCGAAAGTTCGGTTAATGAACACTCTGAAGGCGGGGTTGGGCCCGATTCGGTTCTGGTAACGGATGACTGAGTTTATTCGTCAGGCTTCGACCAATTCAGATTCGCACTTTCCTTTTCCCAAGGTTCGCGCATGATGGCGGCACTATGCGTGCAGCGGTTCTATATGGAAAAGAAGATGTACGGGTCGAACAGGTCGCGGAACGGGCCTTGCAACCGGGCGAGGTGCGCCTTGGTATCGAGGCAGCGCTGACCTGTGGTACTGATCTTAAAGTGTTTAAGCGGGGGTACCACGCCCGCATGATCGTGCCGCCTTCCGTCTTTGGCCATGAACTGGCGGGCATCATCAGCGAGGTGTGCCCGTCGCCAAGTGGCGCGGCTTTTCCCTGGAAGGTGGGAGACCGCGTGGTGGTTGCCAATTCCGCGCCGTGTGGTCACTGCTTCTATTGCCGGGAAGGGCAGGAGAATTTGTGCGATGATCTGTTGTTTCTGAACGGAGCGTATGCCGAATCCATAATCATCCCGCCTCGCTTGGCGGAGAAAAACTTGTTGCGCTTGCGTCCCGAAACGAGTTTTGCGGACGCGGCCTTGACGGAGCCGTTGGCGTGCGTGGTGCTGGGCTTGGAGGATTGCCGGTTGAAAATGGGGCAACGCGTGTTGGTGATCGGCTCCGGCCCCATCAGCCTGATGTTTGTCGCGTTGGCCCGGCGGTCCGGGTGTGAGGTCACCGTGGCCGGTCGGGGTGAGACCCGGTTGAAAGCGGCGGCACGCCTGGGGGCCGACCGCCTGATTGTCGTGGGGACCGGGGGGGAAACCGCGGCGGCTGTGAAAGCGGAGGCCACAGGCGATTTTGACGTGGTGTTTGAGGCGGTGGGCAAGCCAGAGACGTGGGCGGCGGCGATTGAGTTGGTACGCAAAGGCGGGTTGGTTAATCTGTTTGGCGGATGCCCCTCCGGCACTTCCGTGTCCTTGGATACCGCGCGCATGCACTACGCCAACCTGACGTTGGTGGCCAGTTTCCACCACACACCACGCACTATTCGGCGCGCCCTTGAGTTCATTGAAAGCGGTGTGATTCGCGCGCAGGACTTTGTGAACGGGGAATGCTCGCTTTCGGAGTTGCCCGGCCTGTTGAAATCCATGGCTACCGGCAATCGCTCGGTGAAAACCCTGATTCTCGTTCGGAAGTAGCGCCGGGAAGTGTGGTTACACGCTAGAAGACACCGTTAGCCGCAAAGAGGCACAAAAAACGCAAGAAAAGAATGCTTGTTGCAGGCTAACGGGGCCTGCGATTCAGTTGCTGGCGTTGGATTTGGGGTTTATCCACTCGACTTGAGGAAAAAGCGGCGTTGCTTTTCGCTGATGGGCAGCCCGAGCTTTTCCATGACCTGCAACATGTCCTCCCAGACCAGGCGCTTGTCGCGTAGCGATTCCTGGTGCAGCAGATAGGAGGGATGATAGGTGGGCATCAAGGGAATGCCTCGGTAGGTGTGCCAGGTGCCGCGCAGCCGGGAAATACCGGTCTTGCCCAACAATCCCTCCAAGGCGGTGCCGCCCAGCGCAACCAGGATTTTGGGCCGGATAATGTCAACCTGCTGGTGCAGGTAAGGAATGCAGGTTTGCATTTCCACTGCTGTGGGTTTGCGGTTGCCGCGGGATTGACCGGGCGTATCGGGACGGCACTTGAGAATGTTGGCGATATACACTTGTTCGCGAGCCAGTCCCATTGTCGCGATGATGCGATTGAGCAATTGGCCGGCGGCACCAACGAACGGTTCGCCCTGTTGGTCTTCGTCAACTCCCGGTGCTTCTCCGACAAACATCAGATCGGCATCGAAATTACCTACCCCGAACACCACGTTTTTGCGCGAGCTGGCCAGGCCCGGGCATTTAACGCACGGCAACACCTTTTCACGCAGAGCCGCCAAGGCGGTGGCTTTTGCAGCCGAATCCAAGATGGAGGCAGGGGTGTTTGGTGCGCTTGCCGGTATGGGGGCGGGCGGGGGTAATGGCGCGGATGTCGTGCGGGGTATTGGTGCCGGAGTCGGTGCAGGCCGGAATGGGGCGGGGGACGGCGGGGGAGCAGGTTTGGCTGGCGCCACGGCGGACGGACGGCGTAATGGCGTCTTTTGCCCCAAAGCGGCCAAGGCATCAGGCGACACCTGCACAAAGCGGGTGCCTTGGGTTCGCAGCTCTTCCAAATGCTGGATCGTCGCGTCCAGCAGTTGCTCGTACATGTCCGGCATGGCGCGCATGGTAAATCTTATGGCGGAATGCGCACGTAAAAAATGCGGGTAATATCAGGGAGGCGGCAAGGCGGGGTGACGGGGGACGCGACACCGCTTTGGATTTGCGCGCAGGCAATCGCACCGGACGGATTGGCGGCGGTGACGCTGGGGATCACAATGCCGTTCCGTACCCCCTCACCCTAACCCTCTCCCTTGGGGCTGAACGTGTCCCACAACTTTTGTGCTGAACGCCGCCGGTGGTTTGAGGGCAAGCTGGCGCATGGTTATTTGTGGGCGCGAAATCAGTTCGGATGTGATGGCCCGGCTCAACGCAAGCGGGGAGGGATTATCGCGCCGACAACTGTCACGCGAGCTGTGCCAATGGCTGGATTGGCGAGGGCCTGCGGGAACTTGGCAGACCAGCATGGCTCGTTTGGCCATCCAGCAACTGGAACGCCGCGGTCTGCTCAAGTTGCCCGCCCGAGCCAGCCCCCTGGCGGGACGGAGGAAGTCAACGCGCGTACGAGCCCAGGCTTTGGAACTGCCACCGATTGGAGGATCCCTCCGGGAGTTGGGGCCGGTGGAGTTGGTGTTGGTGGGCCACCGCGACAGCCAGGTGGCCCGGCAAAGCCGGCAGTTGCTGGAGCGCACTTCGCCGATCTGGGGCTATTCTCCTTAGCCAGAGCCCGAGCTGAAGCGAGCCAGGTCCGATACAGGACTCACTAACTGGAGAGCCGAATGCGGGAAATTCGCCTGTCCGGTTCGGAGGGAGGGGTGGCCATACGGGCCATCCCTACCCCTATCGCAATTTATGGAAATGCCATAAGCACGTTGATTTCGATTCTGGTTATTTGTCAGGCTTGATCCATGACGGTAGGGTGAATGACACGCCTTTCCATTCGGCCAGGATCTTCAGGTAAAGATATGGGTCTGGCCAGGTGGAAGACGGTTCGACGACCGTGGACTCGGGCCATTCGTTCCAACTGGTGACCATGATAAAATCGGCGCCGGCGTCAGTGGCGGCACGCAGGAAGTCGCGCAGGGTCTGCCCATCCCGGCGCGGCATCACGTAGGGATCGTCGCGGAAGTAGGAGTTGTCGTGGCCGGGATGGACGGGCAGGAGCATCTTCTTTCCCGCATCGTGGGCGAGCTTGGTCAGGTAGCGGTATTTGCCGGCGAGAGCATCGTAGTTGTGCGCACGGAAGTTCGAGAACGTGCTGTAGAACGCGAAGCTGTCCACACCTGGCGTAGCGAGCCATTCGGCAGGAATGCGCTTTTCACGGGCAAGGTCGCCGGTGTTGGCCGCTTTGGCGTCGTGGGCGATTTTGTCCACGATCCAATAGACTGAGCCGACTTCACCCTCGACGTGTTTCTTCAGCAGCGGAAACTCCGCAGCGGTCAGGCCCGGTTTCGTCGCCACTTGGTAGAGATACACCACTGGACGTCCATCAATCCGCAGGTAGGAGGGATGATCCTTGTAGCGTTTCAGGGTTCTCGTCAGCATGGCCTGGTAGTCCTCAAACTTGTGGTGGAACTGTGCCCTTTCATCGAGCAGGGCGAATTTGAATCCGTGCTTGCCCGCCGCGGCGACGATGCCGCGCTCCACGTTTTGATCGAGGGCGTTGTGCGTGTCCCACCAGTCCACGAGGAACGCATCAATGCCCGCCGCCTTCGCCAATTGCACGTGCCATTCGGCGATCTTTGGATCGGCACTGTCGTAGAGGCCGACCAGCGGACGAAGGACGCTATTCGGGGGTGGTTCGCCGGGTTTCTGCTCCTTCCTCGCCAGCGCGTTGGTCGCGGACGATGGATACGTCCAGTGCAGGAACGGCCGCTTCGGGTGCTGACCGTTGTGATACCAGCAATAGTAATTCGCCAGCAGGAGCGGACGCTTTGGCGGAGCATCGGCGGCGTGGAGTGGGGCCAGCGGTGCGAGCAGCAGGACGGTGAGGAGATGATTGGCTGTTTTCATGAGCGTTAAGGGTTACGCGGAGAACTCTGTCCACTCTCGAGGAATGGTCCTTTCGCATTCCAGAACACTTCCACGTTGGACAACCACCAGGTGTTTCCCTTGTCCGGGTTGCCCTGGAAAAAGAGGAAGCTGCGAGCGCCGTCGTCGAAGATGCCGGGATGGCCTGATTCGCTGGAATTCCACTCGCCGGGCCGTCCGTTGCGCAGGAACGGCTCGTTGAACAACCGCGTCCACTTCACGCCGTCCTTGCTGGTGGCGACGCCAATTTGTTGCGGCGTGTTGTCGTAGGAGCCGGCGTAGAACATGTAGAGTTGTCCATTGCGGCGAATGATCGAGGCGGCCTCGATGCACTCGCCTTCCCACGGCAATTCGGGTTTCAGGATGGGACCGTCCTTGGAAAGGTGCGTCCACTCGTTGCGGCTGAACGTGGTGTTCGCGGGCGCGGCCGCCACGCCCTGCATCTGGACTTTGTAGCCGGGATCGCGCGTGGCGTAATACATCAGATACTTGCCGTCGTGAAAGAACACTTCCGCGTCAATGGCCCGACCGCAATTCCACGCACCGTCCGGGCGGAAGATGGGATTACTCGGGTTGCGTTTGAAACCGGTGATGCCATCGTCCGAGACCGCGTGGCAGATGGCGTCGTTCGTGCCATTGCCGTAGGTCTGATAGAACAAATGCACCTGGCCATCCTTCACCAGGCCGCACGGGGCGCTGATGCCATTCCTTTCGTAGGGCTCCTGCACGCGGATCACGCCCACGTTCTTCCAATGAATCAGATCGCGGCTTTCGGTGATCTCGCTTTCGCGCGCATCGCTGCCTGGTACCGGCAGAATCGAGGAATACATCAGATACCGCCCACCCAGGCGGAGCACGAATGGATTCTTCGACCACGGCTTGCCCCGCCGCGTGGTGTCGGCATACATCATACGGTCCTTCGAGGGAGAGGGGTTTTGGGCGGTTCGCTTGTTTGCATCCCACGATGTCGAACCCGCTGTCCACGGTTTCACGCCATACGGAAAGGCCCCGAGGTCGGGTGGCTGGCCGGCTGTGCCCAAGGCGTAAGGGGCACGCACCACACCGGCGCGGCGGGCGGGGGAATCGGCCCGCAGCTCAAACCGCGAGCCGGGCACAAAACGGGGATCGGTGCCCGGAAACAGGTTGCTTTTGACGGTTGCGCCCACGCCCGGCTCGGCACGGGCCAGGAAGATGTTGTTGGCAACCACTGTCTCCGGCGAAGGGCAGTGTTTCCAGCCGTAGCTCCAGCTTGTTCCGGAAAGGGTATTGTTCAGGATCAAGTTGTTCCGGTTAGTCTCTCCCTTGCCTTCGCGCGAGTTCAGCACGAGCGCGCGATCCACGTTCCAAGTGACGTTGTGGTCCACGATGTAGTTGGAGCTTCCGTTGTCCAGGTAGATCCCCTTGGAATTGTTGGGCCGCGCCAGTCCGCTGCTGGGGCCGTCGGTGTCGTGAATCCGGTTGTAACAGATGCGGGTGTTCTCGCCATCGGTCGAGGCGGCATAGACACCGCCAAAATCGGTCACTTGCAGGCCGCCGTGGGACAGGTCGTTGTATTCAAGCAAGCCTGCACGGAGCTTCCCCATGTCAATCATCCGGTGGCCGACGTCGTAAATTGTGTTGTGCGAAATGACCGCGCCGCGGCAGCCACCGCCGGTATTGATTCCAGCGCCGATGCCTCCGGTGTAGTCAATATCATGAATAACATTGTTGGAAATGGTGTGGCCAACCCCAATCAGGGCGACGCCGTTTCCGGCGCTATAAGCCAACAGACTGTTGCGAAGGACGTTTGATTGGCCGTTGAGGATGATGCCGGAATTGGTCAGGCCCGTTTTCCATCGCACCAGTTCGGAAAAGTGCGAAAGATAGCGGCAATCCAGTCCGTTCAGGTCGAGGTGGCCACTGTCCTTGTCCATGACAATCGTGGCGGCAAACAGCTTGAGTCCGCTCAAAGCAATATGCGATCTCCCGCGCAAATCGAAGGCGAACTGGCGCGCTTTGAACTCGACGCGATGCTGCGCCGGGTCTGCATCCGCGGGCGGGTGGAAATGCAATCTCCGGCTGGCCGGGTCGTAAAACCATTCGCCCGGCGCATCCAGTTCGGAAAGCTTTCCAGTGAGATGGAACGGATTCCCCTCGCGCGGCTGATAATCCGTGCCTTCGTGGAATGGAAATTGAATCCAGCCGGGCCCCGAAGCGGCAACCTTGAGGGTTTCAAAAATCCAAACCTTTCCCAAGGCAATGTGCAAGGAGGCGCCGGTCCAGTATCCGGGTGGCTGATTCAGCGCTGCATTGGTGATGGTGCCGATCGCTTTGTCGCGTGTGCCGACGCAGGAGCCGGACTGCGCGGCTAGTTTGGCGGGGCGCGAAACATCCAGGGAAGCGTTCGGGAACCGCGCTTCGATCATCATCTGGCCATTGAAAAACAACTGGTTATCGTTTCCGAGGGGCATGGGCACGGCCGCCTGGAAGAGCTTGTTGCTGCCCCGGCTCCAAGCATCGGCCGGCACGATCTCCGCGCCGCTTAAGGTCACCTCTTCGCCCTCGTAATTCCGAAAGGTAATCGGGCGTCCGGCCTCGCCCGAACGCGAGGGCGCAACCGGCTCCCGATAGGTGCCGGCACGGATAAGAACGGTGTCGCCCGGCCCGGTAATCGAGGCCGCCTTCTGAATGGTCCTGAAAGGCCGCTCCAGCGTGCCGGGATTGGTGTTCACGCCGTTGGTTGCGACGTAGAACTGGGCGGCGTGCAGTGCGGCCAGCGGCGCGAGCAGCAGGGCGGTGAGGAGGGCAAGAGTGGGTTTCATGAAATTCGATAAACCCGAGGGGGTGTCTTTCAGTTCGACCGAGGGCAACTGGAAAATGCGTTCGGCAACGGTCCACCGCCCTTCGCGCGACACCTGAAGCCAGCGCACGCGAAGGAGGTTCAGAATGGAGGAAACTTGCTTCATAAGTTGTAACACATGGGGTTTGAGAATTATCGCAGGCCGCAAGTCATCATGGGACGCCATGGGGCCTAATCTGGTACACGATGCGGCGGGCAGGCGTTTCAGCCAGTGCAGCCTCCGCTTGTCCGTTGCGGTGGTTGAGACGCAGCCCGCTACGCTGCAACCGGGTTTCACCGGGCTCGAGCACCGTGAAACAAATTCCTTGCCCGCGCAGATGCAAGGTGGCGGTGTTTCCGTCCAGGATGACGTTCGTATTTTCCTCCCCGTCAAAGACCAGCATGGGCCAGGAGACGCGCAGCTTATCCGCCTTGCCGGAGAGGTCATTGGTAACGGTTACCCCGGCACGTTCGATCACGACTGTTTCGGCTATTCGCAACGCCTGGGAGTTGCTGCCATTGGGCGGAACCACAAACTCAATCCGGAAGCTGGCACGAGCTGTTTGCTGCTGCAGAATGGTCAGCGCAGGCACAGCAGAGGTCATGGCTGCCAGGGATTGCCATCTCCCGGCGGCGTCCTGCCAGGCGGGCCCCAGCGACAGGCTGCTTTTTTCATTACCGGTTTTGACGATGCATCCATCCGAAGGACCCAGTTGGGGATGTCCCCCCTTGAGATGCACGCGCAATAACCCCGTGGGGTTGTAGATTTGATTCCCGCGCGTCATGTACTGCACGTAGTTCCCGCTGGCATTGGCCACCACCATGGAGAATTCAGGCAGTGAAATCACAAACCCGCCCACATCGGCCGGCGCGGGCGCCTCGGCGATGGCATCGTCGGCAAAACGCCACGCGGCGCAGAGCATCGAACAGGCCAGCAGGTTATAATTGGCATGCACGGAATAACCTTCATAGCCATGGCGGGATTCGATGGGGTAACGGTTTTTAACAATGTACCCGCTGCCGTCCGGTCGGATCCACTGCCGGATGCTTTGCAGAGCAAGATGCGCGCCGCGCTTGAAGGCGCCCGCCTCCGGCAGTTTGCCGGCTTGGGCGTATCGGGCGGCGTAGATTTCATACACTTTGGCCAACTCCGCCTCGTTCCAGATATGCTGCGCGCTGCGATAACCGGTCGGAAGCTCTCCGAATGGCGATTGAATCATGAGGCTGGTCCACGCGCCGCGCCAGCAGGCATCGCGGTAGAACTTGTACGCCTGCCCCTGATAGCCCAGGTGCAGCATGCCGGTGAGGAAGTAGCGGGAAAAGGCATCATAGGCAAACGGAGCGCCATGCTCCAGGTAAAGTCCCAAAGGAGTGATATGCGGTTTTTGAATAGCCAGCGCCTGATCCACGTATTCCGATGAGCCCCACCCGCGCTGTGCGCGCAAAAATTCTCCGGCGGTGTGGACCAGCGTCCAGTTATTGTCTGCCTTGCCATAGGTGGCATAGGTGGTTTTGGGATTGAGCATGGCCAACTGTTTCCGCCAGGTTTCCAACCGGGCGGCGGGGGCAATTTTTTCAAATTCCTCCAGCGCCAGCATGGCCGGGTAGGTGTAAAAATCCGGATGCTGATCCGGAAAAGCCTTCCGGCCTTTGGCCAAACTGTCCGCGCAAAAATCCATGGCCCGCATGCCGGATTCCAGGAGTTGCGGATCCCGGTCAAATCCGCTGGCAGCCAGGGTGGCCACGGCATGCGCATAACAGGGGGGGCTGAATTGCGTGCGGCCATCCACTGGATCAGGCAGATCGCCGTTGGCTTTCTGGCAGGGACGCAAAGCGCGCACTTGGCCGGCAACCACTTTCAAGTAATCCGCGCGGGTCAATCCGGTGGGAGTAAAATCCGCCACCCGTTTTTGGCTTTGGAGAACCTGGTTGATCTGCGGCTGGAGCGGGTGCTCCGTGGCGCTGATCAACGACGCGGCAATGACGGCGCCGAGCATCATTTTACCAGGCGGTAGATTTCACTACCGGCCAAGAGAAAAGTCCCGGTGACATATTCATGGGTCAGCTCCTGCTTGACCACCGCCGGACGGTCGCCCACGGGCTGGCCAAACTGCACCTGACCTTCGGCGCTGACCACACCCGCCAAGGCTTTCCAGGCTTTGCGCACCACCGGCTCGTAGGTGGCGCGGTCCAGCATGCCACGATTAATGCCCCAGGTCATGGCATAACAAAAAAAGCCGGTGCCACTGCTTTCCGGCACCGGGACGTGATCCAGGTCGGCGAGGTTGGGCCTCCATAGTCCATCGGCCGGTTGGCATTTGGCAACGGCGGCGGCCATGGCCCGGTATTGCGCCAGGTATCCGGCATAGGCAGGGTCGCTTTCCGGCAAATATTCCAGCACCCGCACGATACCGCCCAGCACCCAGCCGTTGCCGCGCGACCAGAAAATCTTTTTGCCGGCCGGCGATTTTTGGCCGATGAAGCGGCGGTCACGATAATAAAGGGATTCCTCGCGGTCATATATCTCGGCGGTGACGTCGGTCCAAAACGCGTGCATATAATTGAGATACTGTTTATCCCCGGTTGCTTTGGCCAGCATGGCCAAGGTGCAGGCACCATACAGGGAGTCCGCATAGCGGCGCCCGCCTTCAAAGTACCAAACCTTGGCGCCGGCCGGAGAATTTGAGGCGGGGGTGTTGAGCCACTGAACGGCAGGCTCGATCATACCGGAGTCCTTCTTTTCGAGGTAGAGCTCCGTCCAGGTTTCGACGCAGAACAGGCGGTTGGCACCCTGCTTTTCCGTGCCAACCTGCCACTGGTGCTGTTTTCCCCATGCGATGGCCTGGTCCTGGAATCGCGGGTCGCGGGTGTTCTTCCAGGCGGACATGATGCCCGTGTACCAGGTGGCGCGTTCCCAATTGCGGTCGGACGGCTTCATGACGGGATGGGCGGCCTGCCAGTCATTGGCTTTGTGCATCAGTTGGACAATCACTTCCGGACGGAACACCTCGTCCGCCGGGGTTGCGCTTCGGGCCGGGGCGCAGCAACAACCAGCCAGCCCGATGATGGTGACAAGGCGCCATGGTACAATCATGGCCGATTGCAGGAAAGACGAGTGGGGGTGAGTCTTCATAAAATCAATATGTTACACATGTTTCTGTTGGTCAATACGGTGTTTCCATCGCTACCTTGGGTTGGCGGTTCCAAGACTACGATGTGCCGTTGGCCATGCGCAACTCCGTTTCATTGGACATCAGTTTACGTATTCATGATCTGCAATTGGACGAAAGTGGCAATGGTTGAATTCGATCAGGCCAAAGACTGTTTGAGGAAACCTTTGTCGTGGCCCTCCTTCAGGTAGTAAAGGCCGAGCGTGCGCCCGTTCAGGATAACCACCGCGTGAACGATCCGCGGGGCGGGCACACCCGCAGCCTGGAAGACTTCGCCGGACAGGAGTTCGTTCATGAATCGCGGATCCAGCGGCGAGAGCATCAGGGTGACGAGGATGGAGATATGTTTCAAGGCTTGTTCGCTTTCCAGTCATCTAGCACCGCGAGCAGGGCGTGGTAGTTGTCCACCAGCAAGCCCTCGTAGCCGTGGCCACCGCCGTTCCAATCACGCCAGTCGAGTGACCGGCCGGTAACATCGAAACCTTGGAACTTGCCTTGAGCATATCCGGCCAGCATGGGATGGAAGATGCGGCGGGCCTCTTCCACACGGCCAAGTTGATAGAGCGCCTTGATGGTGTAATAGGCCCAGCAGCCGGTTGCGCCTCCATTTTCGTAAAACTGGAAACCGTCGCTGCCGTCGTCGAGGAGCGGTTCACCGGTGGCTTCGGGCTTGTGGTTCTCGTGGACGTAATCCCCCTTCTGCACCGGCACAAGGTTGCCCGGCAGGCCAATGCTGAAGTTGGTGTAGCCGACCTCCTGCATCTTCGCCAGCAGCCGGTCCATGACGCGGTTCGCGGTCGGATCGTCGAGCAGGCCGAACGTAACGGCCATGCCTTGCACATAGGTGAACCAGTAGTCGTGCAACTGGCCGTCGGCGCTCTTCCAGCCGGCGATTACGCCCGTCGCCGGATTCAGCAGGGTGAGCGCGTAGGCGGCGCGGAGCTTCGCGGCTTTCTCGCTGAAGAACCTGGCGTCGTTGTCGTGTTTGAGTTGGCGCGCCAGTTCGGCGAACATCGTGGCGCCCCGATAGGCGAGCGCGTTGGCGAAGGCGTCCTCGTGGCCGTAGTTGATGGTGTCCCACCAGTTTGCGGGGCGCCGATCGGTTTTGGGGCGGTCGCCGAAGTTGCCCGTGCCGGGGTATTCAATAAGGCCGTTACCGTTCTTATCGGAGGCAAACATTTCATGCCCCCAGGTGGCCAGTTTGTCGTAGTTGGCGCGCGCCCATTTTAAGTCGCCCGACCCGTTCACATAGTTGCACGCCGAGATGAGGAACGAGGGCAGCGTATCCAGCGACGTCAACGGCGTTTTCCACGCAATGAGGTCCGCCTCGCCGGGAGTGTAACCGTAGCCGATCTGCCCGTAACCCAGTGCGCCAGCCAGGTAGCGGTCGAGCGTCATGCGGATCAGATCGTTGGCGGTCAAGCCGTCGGCCAACGGCGGCGTGTGCCGCGCGAGATCCGAATACTCAAACAGCGTGAACGCGCAGGGATCGCTGGAGGCGTTGTTTGCGAGCATCTGCACCCGCGGATTGACCTGGAAGACGTTGAGCCAGTCGCGCCGGAAGCCATCGTAGAGCGGATTCTTCTCGATGCCCGCGAGGTTTGGATGAATCGTCACCACTTCGAGCCGGTATTCGACGCGCCGCTGCTTCGCCGTCGCCGCCGGAAAGGCGATGCGCACGAACGGAGGCTTCGCGAACCGGCGCGCGTCGTAATCGAGCTTGGCGTCGCGCGCGTTACCGGTGATGCGCAAGGTTCCCATGTCCGGCAAATGCAGCACACAGGGCAGGCTCATCTGCCGCTCGCCCGGCTTCATCAGGCCGAGCAGTGTGGCGTGATTGGCCTTTTGATTGAAGGTGAGCATGAACGGCGGGGCTTGGACGCCGGACGCGTAATCCGAACGCAGGGTCAGCACCTTTTCGCTGCACGAGACATGCCAGACGGGGTTCCCGTTGAATTGGTAGGTCTGGCCGACGAGTTCGAGGCCCGCAATGGCATTGGTCTCCGCGAGCACCGGATTCTGGTCCAGCTTGCCTTGGCCCAACGAGTCCACGGCGAATGCGCTGAACGCCGGGGTCGTGCGAGAGAGGCCGACGGCAAGGTGTTTGGATTGGAATTCGGCTTTGGCGGCGTGCAGCACAGCCAACGGCGCGAACAGCAGGGTGGTCAGATAAAAATATTTCATGAGCCAATATGAGAATGAGCATTACAGTTTTTCGATTAGTTTGTCCACCAACAGCTTTAGTTTGGTGGCAAAGACCTCGTAGCCGGCTGGGCCAAGATGCAGGTGCCCGTCGGAATACAGCGAGGTCTTCAGGGTGCCGTCGGCGTTGGTGAAATCACTCCACAGATCCAGAATATGGACTTGGGGATCGCGGTCGAGTTTCAGCGCGTCGAGCGCGGTGTTGATCTCTCGCACTTTCGCACCGACTTCCTTGCTCGGGTCGAAGGCCGGGAGAATTTTTACGAGGACGATCTGCGACTTGGGACAGCGCATTCGCAGGTTCTCAATGCACAGTTTGATACCATGGGCTGCCGATGCAGCGGGTGCACCGTTGGCAAAAACCAGCGGGGCGTTGTTCACGCCGATCATCAGCACGATGACCTTCGGCGACGCGCCATCGAGCGCGCCGTGGTCGAGCCGCCAGAGAATGCTCTCCATGCGGTCGCCACCAATACCAAGGTTGACGGTCTTCTTGTCGCTAAAATGTTTTTGCCATGCAGCATTGAACGCCGCACCGTCCCAGCCGCCGCCCCAGCCTTGCGTGATGCTGTCGCCGAGAAGGGCCATATCGATGCCATCCTTCATCGCGCGCACCTTTTCGACGCACGCGGCGTGATGCGCAACCCATAGATTTTCCTCACCGTCCTTGCCCCAACGGGCTGCCGTCGGAGTAACGAACCACATCTCGGGCAGATGCTTCTGCACCTCGTGGCCGGGCTTGCGGAAGTACTCACCTTTGGCAACCCAATCCTTCTCCGCGTCCGTCAGTGGCCAGCCGGTGAGCTGCGGGTCCATCTTGCCTTCGTTGTACGGCGCATAGGGATAGATGAGGATCTTGCCATCGTTAACGATCTGTTTTGCCTGTGCAGGCTCTGCTTTAACTTGCGCCGGTTTGGCGGCCGGAGCGGGACTGGCTTCCGGAGCCGAAGCCGGATAAGTCCTGGGCACTGACTTGGGCACTTCTCTTCCAGCCAGGAAAGCCTCCAGCAGGGGCTTTAGTTTTTCCGCGTAGAGCCTATAGCCTCCGTCCTGCGACAGGTGGATGTTGTCGGGGGTGAACAAGGCCTTCTGCAGCGTGCCATCGGCATTCACCATGTCGCCCCAAATATCCAGCACCCTGACCATGGGATCGGCTTCCAAATCCAACTTATCCAGCGTGCCGTTAACCAGCTTGATGTCCTCATAAAATCGGTTACCCGGTGCGTGCGCGGGCAACACCTTCACCACGATCACCGGGGCCTTGGAGAACTTCTCGCGCAGGTTGTCCACGCAAACTTTGATGCCTTTGGCGACCGGCTCGATGCCGGTCTCAGGCGTAAAGAACATGTTGTTGTTGCCGATGAGGAGCACACACAGTCGCGGCTCAAGACCTTCCACGCCGCCGTGGTCGAGGCGCCAAAGTACGTTTTGCGTTTTGTCGCCGCCGATGCCGAGGTTGACAATCTTCAGCTTGGGGAAGTGCTTTGCCCACGCAGCGCTCCACTGCATTGTGATGCTGTCACCCACGAGCAAAACATCTATGGGGCCTTTGCTGGCCTGCGCGACCTTGACCAGGTTCGCGTGGGTATCCAGCCAGCTCGTGCCGCCCCAGAACCCGGCCGAGGGCGTCACTGGCCACATTGCAGGCTTGTGTTGGTTGATATCGCGGCCAGGTCGGCGCTCGTACTCCGGAAGCTGAACATATTTTCGCTCCTCCTCGGTCAGCGGCCAGCCGGTCTTCTGTGGATCCATCTTCCCTTCGTTGTAAGGAGCGTAGGGATACTCCAGGGCCTTCATGGGCAGAACGGCGGCAAAAACCGCCAGCGCGAATAGTGCTTTCGTGAGGTCTGATCGTTTCATTTTGAGGTTAATTTCCTGTTGACCGGTTTACTTCGTGTTGGCGGCCAGGGTTTGAGTGATGCCTTGCAACGCCATACTGTTGGAGCGGATGCCTTCCCAGTTGAAGATGCAGACGTAGCGGCAGCGCTGATCGGCCAGGGTCTTGGTCAGCGCGCTTTGCCACGCGGTCGCGTCCTTCTTGCCTTGGAGCAACCATTCGGCCGCCGCCCAGTAGGGAGCGTCCGACCGAGCCAGATTTCGTTGTACGCCGACGTCTTTGCCGGGATCAGCCGCATGCTGGTAGAAGCTCCAGCCGGGGCAGGCATAACGGTTGACCGGCACATCGTAGATCAGTTCACCTGTCTTCCACCCCGCACCGTGGGCAAACAAGCGGTCGCGCGGCACCCCGGCCTGAGAGGCTTCGCGGCAGAGGTTTTCGAGATAGTGCCGGGAAACGTCGCGCAATTCGCTTTCAGTGGGGGCGCCGCTGGTACGGATACCGGAAGTTTTTAAAGCGGCATAGCCGATCTGGGCTACTCCCCGTGCCAGGACGTCGTCGGTCTTCAGGTGTCCCGGCGGATCCTCCGTGGCAGGTTTGGCTAACAGTGCATTGCCGTCGGGATAATGATATGCGTTAACGCCAATCGAAGTTTCATGTCCCAGCTTGACGCCAATGAAGAGGTGTTTCTTATTGACCGGCAATTGGGTGTACCAAGCCATGACCATCGGGATCAACCGTCGAATCTCCGTCCCGCATGCTTCAGTGTAGCGTGAGCTGGCAAAGTTTGGTGGCGGCAATACGCGGATTTGGCGCCCCCAGTTGCGCCAGGCAATCTTGATGGCGTTATCGGGTGACCAACCGGTCCATTCCACGTTTTCGCGGTTAGCCGGGTTGTATCCGGGTTTGGCCGGATCCCACCAGTTCCACAGATCGGGCCGGTCTTGCCACCAGTGTTCGGTGTCAATTTGGACGAGGATCGGCGTGCCCGTTTGTTCCGCCGACTTCAAGAACACTTCCAAGGCCTTCAGGGTGATTTCCGGCCGGGTGCGGAAACAGGAAAAAATGTAGCTGATCCCGGTTTGGCGGCGGGCCTCCGGCTGGTTTGGGAAATGAGTCAACACCTCCTCGAACTGTTTGCGGCCAAGCGTCTCAGGTGTACCCTGATACATGCCCTGGCCGGGAGCGCGGCAAAACAGAATGTATTGAGTTGTTGGGCGGTTCTCAGGCCCCGCAGAGTGGATCTCCGCGGCAGGCGCCGCCAAGGCAAGGCCAACGATCTGACCCCAGAGCGCGACAGTCAAAAAAGTGAAATTACACAATAATCTCATGACGGCAGTCTGGCTGAACTTCCGGTGGGTGTCATGTCACAGAATTCGTGACACGGCTGAATACAATGCTATCGCAAAACGTCAGAACTTGCGCTTTATGCAACATACCTTATTAAATGTTTCGCGCCGCGGTTTTCTCAAGGCATCAGCGCTGGGCATCAGTGCGGCCGCTTTCGGCGGGCCATTGGTGATGCGCGGCAGTGCCGCCTCGACGGCCGCCAACGGCAAGGTGAATCTCGCCGTGGTCGGTTGCGGCGGGCAGGGCTGTGGCGACATGGGCGGCCTGCTTTCCAACGGTGCTAATCTGGTCGCCCTGTGCGACCCGGATGCCGGGCAGATCGAAAAGGCAGGGGCTGCTGCAGCCAAGCGAGGTGGCAAGACAGCCAAGGTCTACGAGGATTATCGGAAGCTGCTGGATGACGCCGCGACCTTTGACGCTGTCTTGATCGCCACCCCAGACCACTGGCACGCTCCGCTGTGCAAGGCCTTCATGAAGGCCGGCAAACACATCTATTGTGAGAAGCCCCTCACGCACAGCATCGCCGAGGCACGTGAACTCCGCGAGTTGGCTCGCCATAGCAAGGTCGTGACCCAAATGGGCAATCAGGGAAGTGCCGGTATTTCGCTGCGCCGCTCCGTCGAGATCATCAAGGCCGGCGCGCTCGGGCAGATCCGCGAAGTATACGAGTGGGGTATCCATAGCTTCGCCCGCGAAGGCAATGCCCAAGGCGAGGACACCATTCCCCCTGGCTTCAATTGGGACCTGTGGGTCGGTCCGTCAGGCATGCGTCCCTTCAAGAAGGACGTTTATCATCCCAAGAACTGGCGGGGTTGGTATGACTTCGGCAACGGCAGCCTAGCGGACTTCTGCTGCCACTCCATGAACCTGCCCGTGCGGGCACTGGACCTGGGCTATCCCGAGCGACTGGTGGTGAACGTCAACCCTCAAAACCCGTGGGAGCAGACGGCTGGCAAGGCAGCAGTGGAGTACCATTTCCCGGCCCGCGGCAATCTCCCGCCGGTGGCATTGTATTGGCAGGGCGGAGGCAAGCCGCCCACCGATGTCATCAAGCCCGTCCTCGATCTGGACCCGAGCAAGACGGGCCTCTTTATCCGGGGCGAAAAGGGCTGCATCTACACCGATCATTGGAATGACGGCGGCCTGATACGCCTCAACGGCGAATCCGATCTTGTGAGCGTGCTGAACCATCCCGCCACCAAGCACATTCCCGCGAGCCTTCCGCGCACCAAGGGACACGGCAAGGAATGGCTTGACGCCTGCCGGGGCGAGGGACGCACCTTCTCCGACTTCGATACCGGCGGGAAGCTCACAGAGATCGGTCTGGCCGGTGTTTTAGCAATTCGCGCGGGCAAGAATCTGGAATGGGATGGTGAGAAGATGGAAGCCAAGAACGCTCCCGAAGCGGCCCGCTTCGTTCATACTGAGTACCGGAAGAAATGGCTGGTCTGACCGATTCCACTCTGTAGAGGAATTTCACAATGAAACTGAGATCTTACCTGTTAGCCGGTCTGTTGGTCCTCGCGGCAGCTTCGACATTCGCTGCCGAAAAGCCCATCAGAGTCCTCATCATCGGCGGTCAGAACAACCATGACTGGAAGACCACGACGCCCCTCATGAAAGGCGTCCTGGACAAGGCCGGCCATTTCCAGACGACCGTTGACAACACCCCGGAGAAGGACGCACCCCAGGCTGAATGGGACGCATGGAGCCCGAAGTTTCGCGAGTTCAACTGCGTCGTGCTCAACTACAACGACAATGGCATGAAGTGCCCCATGTGGTCCGAGCAGGTCAAGAAGGACTTTGTCGAATATGTCCGGGGCGGCGGCGGCGTCGTGGCGATCCATGCAGCCAATAACTCGTTTAGCGGCTGGAAAGAATACGAGCAGATGATCGGCCTGCTGTGGCGCTGGTGGGGCAACGGCTACAGCCTCTATGTCGATGATGACGGCAAGGTGGTCCGCGAGGAACCTGGCCAGGGCCGCCAAATGGGCCACGGCGACTGGGCTGGGTGGTACGCCTGGACGATGACCGTCCGCGATACGGAGCATCCCATCACTCAAGGCATGCCTGTGCATTGGCTGCACCAAAAGGACGAGCTTTACCATGGCCAGCGTGGACCGGCCGAGAACGTCCATATCCTGCTCACCGCCTACTCGGAGCCGGGCGGCAAGCACAAGGGCACCGGTAAGAACGAGCCGATCGTCTGGTGGGTGCCCTACGGCAAAGGCCGCGTCGTCACCAACGTGATGGGCCACGACCTGAATGGCATGAAGTGCGTCGGCTTCAAGCTGCTGCTCCTGCGGGCGTGCGAGTGGGCAGCCACGGGAAGATGCTCAATCCCCATCCCGCCAAACTTCCCCAACTCCGAGAAGACGAGCGTGGAACCGTAGGGCCAGGGTGGCAAAGCAGCACGTTTCTTGATTCCAAACCCCGTTCATATCCATGAAGATCTACAGAACTCCAAGACTTGCCATCGTTCCTTGCATCGCCTTGCTGCTGGCCGCACTGACTGGGCTGCGTGCTGCCGAACTGGATCGATCCTCCACCAAGCAATCGGCGTTTCAGCCGGGCGAGGTCTGGCTCGACACCGCAGGCAAGCCCATCAACGCCCACGGAGGCGGGATGCTATTCCACGACGGCACTTACTACTGGTATGGCGAGAACAAGGACGGCCGAACCTGGCTGCCTGAATCCACGAAAGCGTGGGACGGGTATCGCGTCGATGTCACGGGCGTTCGCTGCTATTCGTCGCGCGACCTGTTCAACTGGCAGGACGAGGGCTTGGTGCTGAAGGCCGTGCCGGGTGATCCGTCCCTCGATCTGCATCCCTCGAAAGTCTGCGAGCGCCCCAAGGTCGTCTTCAATGCCCGCACCAGGAAGTTCGTCATGTGGATGCACATCGACAGCGAGGACTACCAGGCCGCGCGCGCGGGCGTGGCGGTTGCCGACCAGCCCACCGGGCCGTTCACTTACCTGGAGAGCGTTCGCCCGGAGGGTCAGGACAGCCGGGACCAAACCCTGTTCCTCGACGAGGACGGCAAGGCGTACCGCGTCTATTCCTCCGAGAACAACGACACCACATATATCTCGCTGTTGACGGACGATTACCTCAAGCACAGCGGCAAGTTCGCCCGCGTCTTCGAGAAACGACGCATGGAAGCTCAGGTCCTCTTCAAGCACGCCGGCAAATACTGGTTCATGGCCTCCGGATGCACGGGCTGGGACCCGAATCCAGCGCGGTCCGCCGTGGCGAACTCCATCTGGGGGCCGTGGACGGAACTGGGGAATCCCTGTCGCGGCCAGAATGCCGACCAGACCTTCGGTGGCCAAAGCACGTTTGTATTTCCAGTGGCTGGCAAGGAGAACGCATTCATCTTCATGGCCGACCGCTGGAACAAGACCAACCTCGTGGATTCGCGCTACCTTTGGCTGCCGCTCCAATGCCAGGCCAGCAAGCCTGTCGTGCCGTGGGTGCAGCGATGGGACCTGTCCATCTTCGCGCGCGGGACCGTTCCCCCTGAGCCGGCCCGGCCGACTCTACATTCGCGCCAAGAATAAGGTGCTGTGCTACGACATCAGGCAGATCGAAGCTCGGAAAGTCCATCAGTGAAACCAAGACCATGCTGGGGCCAACTTCCCGCTGGACGTCATGTCACAGAAATAGTGACAGGACCATGACGGTTGAACGTTGTCGGCTCCTCCGGAAGTTGGTACCCTCGGTGCCGCAAACGACGCGCTGTGATGCGAAACGCACCTTACAGAACAATGATGACTTCGGGCCTGCTGGCCTGCGGTCTCTTATTGTTCAGCCAGGGCGCTTCGGCTGACATCCGGATAACACAGATCGAGACCGATGGCCAAATGCGGGACCTTTCGGCGAGGGATAGCCGGAGTTCCGCGCCGCTACCCATCCACGCCACCGCCCGCTCAGTGCGCTTTCACTTCACGGAGGGAGACAGCAACGGCAAACCCACGGCGCGCCTGCGCTACAAGCTGGAAGGCTACGACGACACCTGGCAGGACCTCCCGATAAAGATGCGGGCAATCATCTACTTCCGGGACCGTCAAGGCCAGGTGGTGGGCAGCAGCGAGTTTTACCTGACTGGCGAAACGCCTGGGTGGCGGGGAAGCATCGAAACCTCGGATTTCTCAGCCCGGCGTGAAACCGCCACCGCGCCTGAACGGACCGCCTCGGCTCGAATCTCGTTTTTGTCCCATGGCGGCGACGCGGGCATGGGGGAGTTTGGCGTGGATGCCGTTCATGTCCTGGTCGAGCATGGGGCAGATAAACAACCTAAAGTTTTTGATTTGAGCATTACCAAGGGAACCGAGCTGTCGCATCCGCTCGGCTCCCCAGCCAATTGGATTCGCGAAGGCTCACGCGCGGAGCTGGCCCAAGTGCTGACGCGGCCCACGCCCATCCCCCACCCCATCCTGGCCATCCACGACGATGATCCTTCCTTTTTTGGCAACTGGGCCACGAGCGCATTCATCCCGGTGGTACCGGGCGATCGTTTGACGCTGGAATGGCAGACCGCGCACAGCATCGGCGGCAGCGGTGCCGGGCAGGCCAATTATTCACGACTGAAACCTGGACGCTATTGGTTTCGCGTGGCCGCCGCCAAGGCGAATGGGGCATTGAGCGGTCAGGAAGTGTCGCTGCCCCTGATCGTGGTCGCCCCCCTGTATCAACGGTGGGAGTTCTGGTTGGTGATCGGAGCACTGGCGACAGCCGCGGCTGCCTGGATTGGCCGGCTGGCCGTCCAGCGAAGGATGCAGCGCCAGCTTGCCGCACTGGAACACCAGCAAGCCATGGAACGCGAACGGGCTCGCATCGCCCGTGATCTGCACGACAACATCGGCGCAGGGTTGACCGAGATCGCCATGCAAAGCGATTGGGTCCACAACGATCTCGCGCAAGGCCCGACGGCCGATACCCGGCTGCGCGTCGAGCGCATCCGTCAATCGGCGACTGAACTGGCGCGCAGCGTGGACGAGATTGTCTGGGCCATCAATCCTGCCAATGACACCGTGAAACGGTTCGTCAATTACCTGACCCAATGCACCGCGCAATTCCTGGACGCAGGCGGCCTGCGCGTGCGCTTCGACATCCCTCAGGAAATGCCGGGGACCGCCCTGGCAGGCAAAGTACGCCACTATCTGTTTCTGGCTGTCCGCGAGGCGGTGAACAACGCAGCCAAACATGCCCGGGCCGATTTAATCCGCCTGGAAGTCCGTGTCGAAAATTCCAGTCTGCGCATTGCTGTCGAGGATAACGGCTGCGGGTTCGCACCTGAACAGGCCACCGCCACTGGCACGCATGAAGGGCTGGATAACATGCGCCGGCGCATGGAAGACATCGGCGGCACATTCAAAATCACCAGCCGCCCCGGCGAGGGTACCCGTGTCGAGTTCAGCGCGCCGTTGGCAGACAAAAACGCAGAGCCGACAAGGAACTCCCCATGATCAAAGTTGCCGTAGTCGAGGATGACGCGCGCATCCGGAAAGTGGTGACCGAGGTGCTCGCCAGCGCCAGGGACTGCCAATGCGTCGGGGCCTTTGCCGACGGCGCCACGGCAATGACCAGCCTTCCGTCGCTCGCCCCGGATGTGATCCTCATGGATATCAACCTGCCGGACGTTAGCGGCGTGGAATGCGTCGCTCGAATCTCCCCGCAACTGCCCGGCGCCGAGATCATCATGCTGACTGTCTATCAGGATCCTGAGACCATCTTTCGTGCGCTGGCTGCCGGAGCGCATGGCTACCTGGTCAAGCCGGTCATGCCCGGGAAACTGCTCGAAGCGATCCGGGAAATCCGGGCCGGTGGCGTGCCGATGAGTCCGGGCATTGCGCGCGAAGTCGTGGATTTCTTCCGCCGTGAACCGAATCCACCGGCAGCCGGTGCGGCTCTGGGGGATGCCAGCCTGGGTCCGCGAGAGCACCAAGTGCTGAAATTCCTGGTGGACGGGCTAACCTATAAAGAGATTGCGGGCGAACTGGGCATCACCACCAACACCGTGGCGACCTACGTCCGGCGCATCTACGAGAAACTCCACGTGCGCAGCCGGCGCGAGATCATCGCCTACTACAAAAATGGTGGCGAAGAGCGAACAACCGGGAGTTGATGTTCACTTGGTGATTGGGCGTTCATTCCAGGCCCCGAGGTGGGGCGCGGATTTAGCGGAAACGGGATTCCCCCAATAATCCGAGCCGCCGTTGCCGGTGATCGGCACACCGGCGTTGAGCGCGGGAGAACCGATGCGCAACTTGTATCCAGCGACCGAATCCAGCCCCGCCTGTCCACTGCCGGGAGCCACCAGGAGTGGATCGGCGAGGATGCTTTTGACATCGTTGGTGACCCCCTTGTTCTTCTCCACCGTGCGCGCCCGGGTGCGCGTGGGGGCCAGCAGGGGAAAAACCGGGGGACGCTTGTTCCGCAGAATCGTCGCCCCCCTCATTTTTACGGTCTCTCGTGCAGATCATGAATTTGCGCTGGCATGATGTATTCGCTTTCATCGCACATTTTGTCACTGGTATGGAACAACAAAAAAGTTGAAATGAACGCGCGTTTAGGTTAGGGTGTCGAAGTGTTCGGTGGTTAAATGAAACAACGAAGGTAATTAACTATGACAAGTTCAAATCCTGTATTGCGTGAGTCTGTATTTAGTCCGGCAGCGGCGGATGCCAAGACGATGACCATGGATGGCGTTGTCCAAAAGACCGGGCTGTTGTTATTTCTGTGCCTGTGTACATTCCTGACGGCCTGGTTCATGCCGGCGTATCGGATGCCGTTCATTGTGGGCGGGGCGGTGGGCGGTTTGATTGTGGGGTTGGTGGGCGCGTTTGTGCCGCGCTGGTCGCCTGGGTTGGCTCCTGCGTATGCGCTGTTTGAAGGGCTGTTCCTGGGGGCCATTTCCCTGACATTTGAAAAATACTATCCGAAAATCGTGATTCAGGCGGTGGTGTTGACCTTTGGTTGCCTGGCCACGATGCTGTTTCTCTATCAGGCGCGCATCATCAAGGTCACGCAGGGGTTGCGCACGGCGGTCTTCGCCGCCACCGGGGCCATTGCGCTGGTGTACCTCATCGGGTTCGTCATGAGTTTCTTCGGCTCGGGCATTCCTTACATCCACGAATCCGGCCCCATCGGTATTTGTTTCAGCCTGTTTGTGGTTGGGCTGGCGTCGTTCAACCTCCTGTTGGACTTCGATTTCGTTGAACAGGGAGTGAATAACGGCGCGCCGAAGTATATGGAGTGGTACGCCGGGTTTTCGCTGCTCGTGACGCTGGTGTGGCTGTATCTCGAGATATTGCGCTTGCTGGCCAAGCTGCGCGGACGGGATTAGTCGCCACCTGGCTTTTAAACAATATGAAGCCCGGGCTTGAGTTCTCGCAGGGGTGCTCAAGCCCGGTTTGTTTTGCGGCTGCGGGAACAAAAAGGAAAAAGGGGTCAAAAAAGGGGTCATTCATAAAATCCATCGCAACTCAGCGACCTTTGGGCGTGGGAGGAGGAAGACGGCATGCTCACATGAGTTTGAGTTTTTCCTCGATGTAGGCGAAGGTCTCGGGACGAATACCGGCTTCGGCGTTATGCTTGGGCAAAGGTGGCCGGGGCTCTGCGTTGGAGGTTTTGGCCAGGTACTTCGTCCAGAGTTCAAAGTATTTCATCATGACGGTGGGTGATGGGGATGGTTGCATAATCAAGTCCAGGAGGCGGAGTTTCAGGTGGTCGAGAAACAGGGTGTCAAAGTCCTGCGGCAGGGGCTTGGCGCGCAGGAGGTTGAGGGTGGATTCGGCGCGGTTGCGGAGGGTGGCCAGCCGGGCGAGGCTGGAATGCGCGGTGTTGGCGGTAGTCCGGTGGAGGACGCGAACGATGCGGCGGACATGGCGGCGAATGGTGGAGCGGAGCATGGGAAAGTAGAAAGTAGAAAGGCTGAAGTGATCAGTTAGCAGTGGATTTCAAATTGCAGGGTGGGAGCTATGGGAGGAATGGGATTGATGGGTGGAAAACCAAGCATTGCAAATTGGGGGGAACAGCCAAGGGAATTTGAACCGCCAAACACGCAAACCACGCGAAAGGGGGGGAACAAGATTGACCGGATTGACCGGATTGACCGGATTGATTTGGGCCGAAGCGCGAAATCCGAAGGAAGGCCGAAGGGCGAAAGCGGAATTGTTATGTTTTTGTGATGAAAACGATTTTTTATCACAAAATGTTATAAAATTGTGATGAAATGAAATTTTTATCACAAGAGTATAAATCCGAAGACGGAACCCGGAAAACTTTTGCAGAGAAATGAAGACAGGATGGGCAGGATGAACAGGATGGAACACGGACGAAGGCCGAACATGGCAAAAATTATGACCAGAAGGTGCCAAGTCCGAAGGACGAAGCCGACTTTTGCAGAAAAATTTATTGGAAAAAAAATGGCAGGTGAAAGATTGCCGAGCAGACGATAGAAGCTTGGAGTTAGAAGCCAGCATACGCAACGCCGTCGCACACGAATCAAACCGAAGATGATTCGCGAGGGGTCGCGGCATTGGCGGGCAGATAATACGCATGTCATTCATGGGCGTCATGGTAGCAGGGTCTGCGCAAAGGCGGTTGCCGCCGGGAGGGAAAAATGAAAAGGACAAAAGGACCAGATTGTATATAAGTAATTCTTAAAAACAACCAATAGTATAGTTCGTTCTCTGCTTGACATTAAGCGTTGAATCCGCTTCTCTGTCGCCATGTTGAGCCAATCCAGAGGCCAGTTTCCAGGGGCCATTTGCCATGGTATTCGCTGCGGGGATCGCGGCAGGATTTTTACTTGGATGCTGCGGCATGGCATAATTTGTCGGGATCAATTCAAAAGGCGGTATAGTGCAAAACAGGAAAAATGATGGTCCGAATTCGAAAACGGAGTCAACTTGCTCCAATAATATGAATTCCGCTCTAAAAATAATTAGCGATGAAATACGAGGCTCGGACATCTGCAGTGCACGTTCTGCAACTGTTAGAGCAACGCTTGTCCTAGAGCACGATGCCCGTGGCCATTGGGACAGTGCGATGACTGCGGGATTTCCACAGTCCAGTCTCTATGATCAAGTTTTCACAGATGCAGATATAGCCGACTTTATTCATGAGCTTGCAAGCCTCTCCCAGGATGACTCGGTACCCCACGAGTTAAGGAACAGCACAATATCTGCGTTGTGTGCTTCAAATCGGTTGGAGACGTTTACCTGTTTTGTCCGCTTGCTCAAGCATTCGGATAATTTCAGGACTCTATGCGAAACAACGGATATCCTTTTTAGCATCGCCTTCTTTCGTGATGACAAAGCATTTTTCCTCCAGAGAGCGGAAGAACTTAGAGGTATAGTGAACCAGTTGAAATGCACCGAATTCACGGATGAGATGGCCAAGATAGCCAAACAACGACTCTTCACGAATTTAGCTGATTAAAATTTGCAACGATGAACCAGGCAAGCCTATATGCAATAGTCGGATCAGTCAGAGCCGTTTGTGTATTGCTTGTTCTATGCTTTATGAACTTTGGATGCAGTCCAAGAGTGAATCGCGCGACAAAGTATGGTGTCGACGCCAATACGATGCGGGAGCAGGTTGGACTACCCCTTTTGCCACGCAATTGGGTTCTCTGGAGGATCCCAGCGAAGGGTTTTGACATGGTCCAATCCGGAAGGAAGAGCACTGTTGGCGAAAGGCCAGCCGGCGCATGCTTCAAAGGAAGTGGAAGTCGTTGGAGACAAGATCATTTCTGAGACGGATACTTATTGGAGTGGCAAAATGGTTACGGCGGACGGACAAAAAATCGAGGAAGCAATGGTTGTCACCTACTCGTTCGATTTGGCGAAACAGGAAAAATCGCCTTGGTCGTGTTTTATACCGTGCGGTGGTGGCACTTACAGTAAAGCCCAGGCCGATAAAAAATTGCAAGAATGGGGAATCCCGTCTGATAAACGCACGCGCTGACCCTTCACGCCAACATGAATCAGATGAACATCAATCATACCATCCTGCACGCCCAGACGAACCAGTACCACGTTTTCAGCCTTAATGGCAATCCGGTGCGGCTGCGCACCCAATCAGTCGGCAACCAATAGCAGGCAGAATGCCAACAATTTGCGTGACGCAAAAGGCGCCGTAAAAGTGCGTGAAAGTCAGCTTCTTAAAGTTCGAGGCCTTGCAAAAATGCAGGTGCTCCCTCTCATATATTCATCCGAACGTCCCAACACAAGGGCCACCCACATCCAGTGCTGCCCAGGTCAACCTCGGGAATTTCGGTTGCTGTCACCAACCAAGTCCCTGCTAACCGAGTTAGGTCCGCGACTGCTTTCCGCGATGTCGGGGAAAACCCTGATTGAGTTACGGAGGTTTGTCAAATCCTGAAGCATGGTGGCGGTGGCGGTCAACCATCGTTCATTATCCGGTTGGTTCATCCCTAATTCAGGCGGGAAAAGATAAATTTATTTCCGGGCAGGTCTTGACGGAAAGCCGTGCTGGTGGGATTTTAGACGGCGTGACTGTCACCGATACATTCAATTCATTGCAACAGTGTAGTTTCGTACCCCCTCCCCATGAACCCCCACTTTCACGAAGAGCAAAACTCTTCTCCAAAATTTCCCACGCCACCATATTTGAGACTCGTTACCTCGTCACCTACGTTTGTGGTTGGGCTTCCCCGTGCATCCCGCTTCCAGGTTCATGGGTTCAAAGAGCGAAATTCTTCTGTTCGGGGAAGTCTCACCTCAATCCTCTCCCTTGGGGAGGGGAGGTTTGTTTTGCGGCTGAGGGAAGCACGTTCAACATCTTGGTCCTCCTCATCGTCTGTCTGGGCATGACTGCCGCCGGATGGGCGGGGGAGTCGCGTCCAACCATTCAGTGGAAGGGTGAAACCATGGGGTCGTTTTATTTCGTCAAGGCGGTGGATTGCACGCTGGCACCCACGCAGTTGGAACAGGTGAAAAAGGGGATCGCGGATCGGTTGACCGAGTTGAACCGGCAGATGTCCCATTATATCGAGGATAGCGAACTTTCACGGTTTAACCGCGCGGCAGCCAACCAACCGTTCAAAGTGTCTGCCGAGTTTGCGCAGGTGATGCGTCTCTCGCTGGAGATCAACCGGCAATCCGACGGTTTCTTTGATCCCGCGTTGGGGGCACTGATCAACCTGTGGGGATTCGGCCCCAAAGGTGGTCGGCACGAACCGCCGCCGGATACGGAAATCCAACAAGCCATGCAACGGGTCGGAGCCCAACACGTCAAGGTCACTCCAGATGACGAGTTGGTTAAGGATATCGCCGGGTTGCAGTTGGACCTGGGCGCAATCACCAAGGGGTTTGGGGTGGATGCCATGGCTGGCATTCTCCTGGCCAATAACGTGAGTAATTTTTACGCCGCGATCAGCGGGGAAGTGTATGTGCATGGGTACGGGCCCAGCGGTGGCCCGTGGCGGATCGGGATTGATGTGCCGGAATTCGACGCGCTGCCGGGGGAAGCCATCAGCATGGTGGTGCCGTTGTCCAATCTGGCCATTTCCACTTCCGGTAATTACCGCAAGTATTTTCGCGATCATACGAACAAGGTGTATGCGCATATCCTGAACCCACGCACCGGACGCCCGCTGACTCATTCGCTGGCGAGTGTCTCGATTGTCGCGACGAATTGCGCGTTGGCGGATGCGCTGGCCACCGCCACGTATGCCCTGGGACCGGAACGCGGCCTGACCTTCATCGAAAACCAGCCCGAGGTATCCGCGTATTTCATCGTGCGCAACGCGGATGGCACGTTCCGGCAGTTCGCCAGCCGGCGGTTTCCCAAAAGCGCGCCGCCCGCAAAATGAGGATAACCACATGAATGACCAACCACGCACCAAACCCGGAACCGCCCTGATCACGGGCGCGTCCAGCGGCTTGGGGGAGTTCTACGCGCGCCACTTGGCCGCGCGAGGATATAACCTGATTCTCGTGGCCCGGCGGGAAACACTGCTGCAAACCGTGGCCGGAGATCTTCGCCAAAAGCATGGTGTCACCGCCGAGGTCTTGGCGGCGGACTTGGCGACAGAACCGGGGATTGCCCTGGTGGTCAAACGCATTCAGGACTGTCAGGATTTGACGTTATTGATCAATAACGCCGGCTTTGGGTCGGGTGGCGTGTTTCACCAGATTGACATCACCAAGCAGTTGAACATGATCCAGGTGCATGTGGTCGCAACCGCCCGGTTGACGCGGGCCGCGTTGCCGCAAATGGTGGAACGCCGTCAGGGAGGCATCATTAATGTTGCTTCCGTTGCCGGGTTTGCCTGCATCCCCACGAGCGCCATGTATGGCTCGACCAAGGCGTGGATGATCGCGTTTTCCCGGACCATCGCGGAGGAGTTGCGGCCGACGGGCGTTCGGGTGCAGGCGCTTTGCCCCGGTTTTACCCATACCGGCTTTCACGATACCCCGGAGTACAAGAACTTTGACCGCTCAGTCATCCCAGGCATGCTGTGGATGACCTCAGATGAAGTCGTGGCGATCTCGTTGAAGGCGTTGACGCGGGATCAGGTGGTTGTCATTCCCGGCCTGATCAATAAGATCATGGTGGCGGCGTTGCGGTTGCCGCCCATCGCCATGTTGGCGCGGTATTACGGGCGGAAGCGCTGGCACAGAGACCGGAAATGATGGACCAGCCGACATCCTTCCCGACTCAGGGGGGCGCACGGCTTTCCCGCCAGGCGGCGGCCAGCCTGCTTTTGGCGTGCCTCACCACCTGGCTGGAATACCAACCGTTCATACTGGGTGAACGGTTGGCCGGGAGTCCGGGCGCGTTCAGGGTGATGCTGCTCCTGTCGTTTGTTGGCTTTTTTGGTTCCGTCGGGCCGCTGATGCTTGGGATTCTGGCCTTTGGCACGGTCCACAAGGCAGAAGGACGGCTGACGGGAATGGCGCTGGCCCTCGCCGCGATTGGCTTGGTGTTCGTTGCGGGAGTGGGCTTTCCGTGGATGCTTTACCTCTCCCAACCGGCCCAATGAGGTTTTCCAATGAACAAGTGCGGGCTTGCACTGTCCAAAACGGCGTACAAGAATAGGGTTTATTACATGTCTGACACTGAGGGACATAGCAAGGGATGGACGGGCAGGGGAACGGCCGGGTGGAATCGCGGATTCCGCCGGCTGATGCTATGGCTCTGCCTGCAAGGGATGGCGCTATTGGCCGCGCCCGTGACCATGAATCTGGAGCGGGACACCGTGCCGCCCGGGCAATCCACCACGCTGCAGATCATCTTTGAGAATTGCCGTCCCGATGCCGATCCGACGATCCCGAGCGTTCCCAATCTGACCATTCAATTCGGTGGCACCTCCTCGCAGATCAACATGGTGAACGGCCAAGTTTCGCAACTGCTTACCTACTCCTATGTGATCACGCCGCTGAAGGAGGGCGAGTATCAGGTGCCCAGCTTTGTGCTGCGCGTCGGCGGGCAGGCCATGGGCACCCAGCCGTTGAAATTGCACGCCACCAAAAATGGGCAGCCGGATATTTCGAAAGTTGTTTTCCTGAAATGGGAAATTCCCCGCACCAACCTCTACGTGGGCGAAACCTTGCCGGTGGAGCTGCGCTTGTACGTCCAGCAAATGAACGGCGGCGAACCGCCCCAGTACGAAATGAACGGGCTGACGGTGGGCAAGCTGGGTCAACCGCAGCAAGGCCGGGTGCAGTACGATGGCCGCGTGTATCAAGTGCTGGCCTTCAGGACGTACTTGATGGCCAGCCGCCCGGGGCCGCTGACGCTTGGCCCCACCACCATGCGGGTGAATATTCCCAAACCGGGCGCACCCCGGCGGCGCGCCAACTGGCCGTTTGATGACGCCTTCTTTGGCGGCGGCGTGGAATACCAGACCGTGGCCGTGCAGGCGGATGCCATTGCGCTGAACGGCAAGTCCGTGCCCACCACCAATCAGCCGCCCAATTTTTCCGGTGCCATCGGCCTCTTTAACGTGGCCGTCAGCGCCGGGCCCACCAATATCGCGGTCGGTGATCCGGTTACGCTCAAGGTGGAAGTCACCGGCAACGCCTTCCTGGATACCATCACGCTGCCCTCGATCGATAGCTGGAAGGAGTTCAAAATCTACCCGCCCACCAGCAAGGTGGAGAATGCGGATGCCCAGGGTTTGGGTGGTCGCAAATTCTTTGAGCAAGTGGTGGTCCCGCAAAGCACGGAGCTAAAGGAATTGCCCGTGTTCCAGTTCAGCTTTTTCGACCCGGAGAGCCAGACCTTCCGCACCGCCTTGGGACCGCGCATTCCATTGATTGTGCGCCCCTCGGCCACCGCGCAACCGATGGTGATGGCCGAGACGGCCACTAACACCGTGGACATCCTGCCCATCAAACCGCAACTCGGCGCCTTGGCACCCATCCAACCTCCGCTGGTGTTCCGCCCTTGGTTCCTGGGCTTGCAGACTTTGCCGGTTCTGGCCTGGCTGGGCTTCTGGTTGCGCCGTCGGCAATTGGATAACCTGGCCAACAACCCGCGCCTGCGCCGCCGCCTCGAAGTCAACAAGATCATCACGGCGGGGCTGGCGCAGTTGCCGACCTTGGCAGAACAGAAGAAATCTGAGGACTTCTTCGCCCTGGTCTTCCGGCTGTTGCAGGAACGGTTGGGCGAGCGGCTCGACCTGCCCGCCAGCGCCATCACCGAGGCCGTGATCGAGGAACGCTTGCGTCCGCTGGGGCTGCCGCCCGAATTGCTCAAAGAATTGGAGACGATCTTCCAGACCTGCAACCAGGCCCGATACGCCCCCTTGCGTTCCGCGCATGAATATCAGGCAGTCGTCACCACCTTGGCCAAGGCGCTGACCGACATCGAATCCGCCCTGGCTCCCGCCAACGGTAAGCCCCCAACCTTGGCGCTGCTGCTGCTCGCCCTGCTGCCCGCCGTCTCGGCTGGCGCGGCGGATGCCCGTAGCGAATTCGATGCCGCCAACAAACTCTACGAACAGGGCCGCTACAGCGCGGCGGTCTCCGCCTATCGCAACCTGCTGACCAACGGCCAGGCCGCTCCGGCGCTCTACTTCAACCTTGGCAACGCCGCCTACAAGGCCGGCCAAACCGGGCGCGCCATTGAGGCCTATCGCCAAGCCGAACTGCTTGACCCGCGCGACCCGGACATCCGCGGCAACCTCCTTTTTGTGCGCAAAGCCGTCACCGGCAAGGAAGATGCCGGCCCCAAGGGCGTCACCGCGCTGCTCCAGCGCCTGACCCTGAACGAGTGGGCCATCCTCGTGATGATTCCATTCTGGGTGTGGGTTGGCCTCCTTGCGGCGCAACAGGCAATGCCCCAATGGCGACGGCAAGTGCGATCCTATACCCTCGGCAGCGGACTGCTCTTCCTCGCCGCGCTCGCGGGACTGCTCGTCGCAACGTCCGCCCAACGCGAGGACAACGACGCCATCGTGATGGGGCGCGACGTTCAGGCCCGGCAGGGCCCCTTTGAAGAATCCAAGGCCGCCTTCGCCCTGCCGGACGGCTCGGAAGTCACCATCACCGGCACCAAGGACAACTGGTTGAACGTGCGCGATGTGGCGCAACGCGCCGGCTGGATCAAGCAGGAACAAGCGATCCGGTTTAAATCGCTGAGCGCCAAGTAATACCATTTTCATCATGCAATTGCACTATTACCAATCAGCGAGTGGTTGTGTAATTAAAGGTATGCCGACTGGGAAGTCGGCGACACAGCAGGTTTGGAAACCTGCGCTACGATGACAAGGCATAAGCCTGAACGGTTTGAATGATGCAGTTACAAACTGGAAATGGTATAAGCCGCGCGGGCTGGCCTATCACGCTGAAGTTTTCAGCGTAACAACACTGCCCCAACCTCGTTAGGCGAATACTGCCCGCCTCGCCCAGTGGCTGGTGATTCCCCAGCGAACAAGTGCTTGGACACCCTTGGTCAAACTCGGGCAAAAATAACCACGTAGTTCTTGCCGTGCTGTTTCGCGCATTTCGGGCAAGTCGTATAAAAGAAATATAGTTTTTGAAGGTTTTTCCCTTTGCTCTTCACGAAGGACTTCATTTCCTCGATCCAATTCCTCATGTTCCGATACGGGCCTTCAAACACTTTGGTGAGGTAGGTTCCTGACAATGTGGTGGTCTGTGCTCCCGGGATATCCTTCGTGATCGCGATATACACCTCCGCGCCCCAGAGCGATTTCTCATCCGACAAGACAATCATCTCGTCCGGAGTGGCCCCGGCGGCTTCGATGATCGCCATGCTCTGCTTCATCACGGACCCGAAGTTCAGGGGAATGTGGAGGAAGCTGCGCACGCGGGCTTGCAGAAACGGTTTCTTATCCCAAGTGATCACCCGGCCCTCCCACGGGCGGGGATCAAACTTGGGGCAGCATTCAATGTCGTGGGGTGTGTTCATGGGATTCCTCCGTATGTTTATTCCAAATCGCTATCAAGATGAGACTAATTCGCTGGTCTTTTGAGCTGCTGGCTTCGTTGCTCGCTCGTTACAGACCGCTACGGGTATGCGCCTCGCTCGCGTCTCGCCAGCCGCCCAAAATCCTGCGCGCCTTAGTCTCATCTTGAAAGCTCATTGGAATTATCGGTTAACCTATTGTCTTAAACTCAGGTTTCAGACATAAATCGGGTTTTGTGCCAGTCAATCACGATGTTGGCTTGCGGCGATGCACTTTGTGGATGGCCGCTTGGTCGGTGCATTTGATCAGGAGTTCATCTACGCAGACGTGGGGCGGACGGCTGGCCACCCACACCAGGGTCTCGGCAATGTCGTCGCCCGTCAGGGGTTCCGTGCCTTCATAGACTTTCCGTGAGCGCTCGGCATCGCCGCTAAAACGGACCATTGAGAACTCTGTTTCCGCGAAGCCGGGGTCCACTGTGCATACCCGGATGCCGGTGCCGCAGAGTTCGAGCCGCAGGGCACGCGTAATCTGAAGTTCACCGGCTTTGACTGCGCAATAGACCGAGCCGCCTTCGTATGCCACGCGCCCGGCGATGGACCCGATGTTGATGATGCTGCTGCCGGGGTTGTTCTGCATCAAGGGCAGCGCGGCGCGGGTCATGCGTACAACCCCCAGCAGGTTGGATTGCACCATGAACTCCCAATCCGTGTCTTTGCCCTCGGCCACGGTGTCCAATCCCTTGGCGCCGCCGGCGTTGTTGATGAGCACATCCAGACGAGGGGTGAGCGTTTTCACCCAGGCAAGGAAGGCGTTGACGCTGGTTGTATTGGTCACATCCAGCGGATGGCAATGCGCGGCTGGCGCTCCGCACTGTCGCGCTTCCACCGCAACGTGTTCGAGCCGGTCAAGTCGCCGGGCACCCAGCAAAAGCCGCGCGCCCGCAGTTCCAAAGGCCCGGGCGGCTGCCGCGCCGAATCCGCTGGAGGCGCCGGTGATGAGAATCCATTTATTTGCCAATGAATATGCCATACACCAGAGTGTATAGCGCGTCGGGCGGAAAAAGCCAAGCCTTGGATTTCAAATTTCGGACCGCAGAATGCGGATTGCGAAAATTGGATTGGAAATTTTGTGGTCGCATGGATATGTGACTTTACCCGCTGCGTCTGGAACGATAGGATGAGCAGTGTAACGTAACGACAACACATATTAATATGAAACGGTTTGCACTGACGCTCGCGATGTCCCTTGGCACCATGGCGACCCTGAACGCCGCTCCGGGGGCCATCACCATTGACGCCTCCAAACCCGGTTTGGCCATCAGCCCCTTGCTGTATGGCATCTTTTTCGAAGAGATCAACCGGGCGGGCGACGGCGGCATCTACGCCGAGATGGTGCAGAACCGCTCCTTTGAAGACGCCTCGATCCCGCTCGCTTGGTCGTTGGTGAAAGACGGCGGGGCGGAACTCACCATGGCCCTCGATCAATCGCAGCCGATCCATGCCAACAACCAGACCAGCTTGCGCTTGGAAATCGCCAAGGCTGGCACGCGGGCCGGTGTGGCCAACTTCGGATTCAAGGGCGCGCCCTATCGGCAGGATACCAATACTGCGGCGTGGATGTCCAAGTTCGAGGAGGGCGTGCAGAATTCCGCCACCGGCATTGCCGTCAAGCAGGGCGCGGAGTATCTCTGCTCGCTTCATGCGCGCGGCGGCAACGGCTTTGCCGGCACGTTGACCGTCAGCTTGGAAAAGCTGGATGGCACAGTGCTCGCCTCGCAAGTCATCCATGGCATTGGCGTAGCTTGGAAGAAGTTTGATTGCCGGCTTTCATCCACTGGCACCGATAGCAATGCGCGGCTGGTAGTGGCAACCACGTCACCGGGAACCTTGTGGCTCGATGTAGTGTCGCTGTTTCCCAAGGACACTTGGCAAGGCCACGGCATGCGCAGCGACCTGATGCAAATGCTGGCCAACATGAAGCCTGGGTTTGTGCGGTTCCCGGGCGGCTGCTGGGTGGAAGGCGACCAGATGAAAAACGCCTATCGCTGGAAAGAAACCATTGGTGATATTGCCACCCGACGCAGCCTCTGGAATCGTTGGGGCTATTGTTCCATGCACGGCCTTGGGTTCCATGAATATTTTCAATTATGCGAAGACTTGGGCGCAGAGCCGCTATTCGTCATCAATTGCGGCATGGCGCACAAGGACAACATCCCCATGGATCAGATGCAGGAGTTTGTGCAAGACGCTCTGGATGCCATTGAATATGCCAATGGTCCGGCGGACAGCCCTTGGGGCAAGCGTCGCGCCGAGGCCGGACATCCTGCGCCGTTTAATCTGAAGTACCTGGAAATCGGGAACGAAAATGGCGGTCCGGCGTATGTGGAGCGCTACGCCCTGTTCCATGATGCCATCAAAAAGCGTTACCCGGAGATGCATCTGATTGTGGATTATCGTCCCACCGGCACGCGGCCACCGGAGATTGTGGATGAACATTATTACAACACCCCTGAATTCTTCATGAACAATGCGACCAAATACGATAAGTATGATCGGAGCGCCCATAAGGTGTATGTCGGCGAATACGCGGTGACGCGCGGGGCAGGGCGGGGCAACCTCATTGCGGCCCTAGGCGAAGCCGCGTTCATGACCGGTATGGAGCGCAACGGGGACGTGGTGGTCATGGCTTCGTACGCGCCGCTGTTTGAACGCCTGGGCTGGAAAGGTTGGAATCCCAACGCCATCCTGTTTGATGCCGTCAAGTGTTACGGTACGCCGGCATATCATGTGCAGGCGCTGTTCGGTAATCACCGGGCGGACTTGGTGCTGCCCACGGAGGTGGATTCGCCCCTGATGGATGCGCCGTCGCTTGGCGGCATGGTGGGGGTGGGCACCTGGAATACCCAGGCCGAGTTCAAGGATCTGAAGGTCGCGCAAGAAGATGGCACGGTGCTGTTTGAATCGGATTTTTCCAGGAATGCCAAAGGCATGAAACTGAAGGGCGACTGGTCGGTTCAGGATGGTACCCTCCGTTATGCGGGGCAGGGCACCGAGGCGCGCGCCACGGTCGGCAAAACCGAATGGAAAGATTACACCTTCACGCTCAAGGCTCGGAAGCTCAGTGGTGCGGAGGGGTTTCTGGTCATGTTTCGTGCCCAGAATGACCGTGAAAAATCCTGGTGGAACCTTGGCGGTTGGGGCAATAAGCAGCACGGGTTGGAAATGCCGGGCATTGTGACGGAGCGTGTTCCCGGTCATATCGAAAACAATCGCTGGTACGACATTAAGATTGAGCTGAAAGGGCACCTCCTCCGTTGCTATCTGGACGGTAAACTGATTCATGAAGCCAGTTCGAAAAATCAGTTGAAAACCATGTACGCCACCTCGGGGTTTACCCGCGATGGGCGTGAGTTAATTCTCAAGGTGGTCAACACCGGCGCGCAAGCGATTACGGCGCCCGTCGAAGTGCGTGGCCTCAAGGGCGCGGAAAAATCAGCGCGCGGTTGGGTCTTGACCTCGGGTGATCCCAAGGATGAGAATTCGCTGGAAGAGCCCGCAAAAGTATCAGCCAGGGAGTTCAACCTGGATATTGTGGGAACCAGCTTTACCCACGCATTCCCGGCGTATTCCGTGACCGTGCTGCGGTTGCGCGTGGCTGGACAATAAAGACCGGTGATTTGCTGATTTTAGCGGATTTGTCGTATGACAAATAACCCTTGCACGGATCGTTTATGATCACCTCACGCGAACGCGTCCTCGCCGCTTTGCGGCATGAACAGCCGGACCGCACGCCGCGCGACTTTTGGGCGGAACCGCCCACCATGAAACGTTTGTTCGCCCACCTTGGGCATGAGGACAAGGACCGGCTCCTCGACTCACTGGGCGTGGACGTGCGGCATCTTGAAGCTCCCACGCCAACGGAGCGCGCTCTGGGTAACGGCGTGTTTCAAAATTACTGGGGTGAACGTTACATCTATAACCAGACTCCGTGGGGACCAATGCGGGAAGATACCCGGGGTACATTGGCAGATGCCCGCAGTCTTGCGGAACTGGAAGCGTTCGACTGGCCAACGCCGGATTGCCTCGACCGCTCGCGCCTCAAAGAACAGTGCCAACGCTATGAGCAACATGCGTTGCTCTACGGTTTCGCCGACATTTGGCAGCGCCCGGCGTTGGTGCGCGGTTGGGAAGACATGTTTCTGGACATGGCGGAGCGTCCGGAATGGGTTCATTTCCTCGGGCGCAAGTTCACCGATTTTTACCTGGAGGATTATACGCGCGCCGCCGAGATTACCGGTGGACGCATAGACCTTTACCTCGTCATCAGCGACTTGGGAACCCAATACGGGCCAATGATCTCGTCTGCCATGTTCCGGCAGTTTATTGCGCCCTACTTGAAAGAGATAGTGGACCGCATCCACCACTTGGGCGGACGGGCCATGTTCCATAGCTGTGGTACGGTGCGGATGTTTATTCCTGATCTCATCCAGTTGGGGGTGGATGTGCTGGACCCCATCCAGCCCACCGGCCCGGAAATGCAACCGGAGGGCCTAAAACGCGATTTCGGCGACCGTTTGACGTTTCACGGCGGGATGGATATGCAACATCTTCTGCCGCACGGCACTCCAGCACAAGTCGAAGCCGAGGCGCGCCATTACTGTGAAACACTAGGGTCCGGTGGCGGGTATATCCTCGGTCCGGCACACCTCTTCCAACCCGATGTGCCACCCGAGAATATTCTGGCGGTGTATCGTGGTGCGGCATAGTGAGGCAACTGATTCTTGCTAACCAATCGTCACTCAATACGCAGTCCTTGAGAACCAGCACAACCCGATGACGTCCGAATTGGCTAACCGAACTTTCGACACTGGGACGGGTTTTTAATAAAAATCCCTGGCGCAA
>JBAXGN010000066.1 GCA_037139415.1 Verrucomicrobiota bacterium
TTTCTTATCCTCTCAGCTATCTTTGACCACTTACACGAAAATATCTAAACCTCCGCTTTTGGAATTGGTAGTGAGAAAAATGTCTTCACATCACGTTTCAATCCTTCTTGTTTCGTTAGTAGTTCATCCTCAAGTGCTTCATGCACACCGCTTGTATGTGAAATGACCATGTTAACGAATAGTTCCTCTACCGGAGTGATCGGCTGTTTGAAAATATCTGCTTTGGGGTCAATAATCCGGACGAGTTCCGGGTGACTGAAGAGTTTTTGCCAGAGTTCGCGGTGATTGGCAGTGATGGCTAGAAGATTGGCAATGCGCCTGGTCTTGGTTTCCGAATGCAGGGCGAAAGCCGTAAAGAGCAGGCTGGCAATGATGCCACCTGTGCTAATGAGGTTGAACCAATTTTCGACAAGCCATTGTCCCATGTCCCCATTGTATCATGATGGGGACAAAAGACGCTAGAGCCGGTCGGGGATATCCCGCTTGGCATTCACGAGCAAGTTGCGCGGCAGGCGGACAATCTTTTCATCCGGCCCGCAACCGGCCGTTTTTGGCAGAAGCGGAGTGGCATCAGCAGTAATGTCGATACCGATTACGGCAAAATCACCATTGTCGAGTTCCCAAATATCCGGGCAGCCATAGCAGCCAACGGTTCGGGCTCCATTAGCGTGCGGGTCAGGGCCAATACGTTTTATGAATTTCATATGCCCAATACTTGACAATAGCAAAGTAACAGTCAAGCCGAATTTTTGATAATTTTTAAGCGTGTCAAGTGCTGGCTACTATCAAGCCGTCTGTGCAGAGGTCATACGCCTTTTGCGTGAAGAACGCAAAAAGCGTAAGCTCTCAAATTATGCCGTCGCACAAAAGTCCGGTGTATCTGAATCCATGTTGAGCTTGGTGGAACGAGGGTTTCGCAATCCATCCATGGAACTCATGCTGAAAATTGCTGATGGGGCTGGCGCTGATCTTCCCGCCTTAATTAAAAAAGCGCAGGCAACCATTTCAAAATTGGGAAGGTAGTTCACGGCTTCGTTTCGATTTGATACAACGGGCCGGAAATCTTGGAAGACGAGCATTTCTCGATGATTTTGATTCGTAGTTTCGTGAGACTCATATCAGCGTATTCCTCAGCTTGATGAATCGTACCTCTTGTAACATTTAATTGCCGCGCTATTTCTGCTTTTGATAAATGGGCATGCTGTCGTGCTGCCTTCGCCAGGCTCGCCAGTTCACCCTCTCCCACCAATCGCTTTTGTTGCATGCCGGGATACCATCACAAAGATTAGCAAAAAGACATACTTTTTTCTTGCAGCCGAATGGCATTTCCGATATGAAGTAGTGGTATATGAAGGAAAATTGTGTCTTGAACAAACCGGTCGGTATTTGGATTCGGGTTTCCACCGAAGACCAGGCGCAAGGTGACAGTCCAGAACACCACGAAGAGCGCGCTCGCAGCTATGCCAAAAGCCGGGGCTGGCAGGTCAAAGAAGTATATGATCTTGCCGGGCAAAGTGGCAAAGCGGTGATGCAACATCCGGAAGCCAAGCGCATGATGAAGGATATTGAACGAGGACATATCACTGGCTTGGTTTTCTCCAAACTCGCCCGATTGTCCAGAAACCGCCGAGAACTAGAAGACTTTGCCGACTATTTTAACAAACACCAAGCCGACCTCATTTCCTTGAGTGAAGCGATTGATACGAGCACTGCCGGTGGCCGGATGTTCTTCCATCTGCTTGGAGTGTTTGCCCAATGGGAACGGGAGGAAATCACCGAACGTATTAACGCATCCGTCCTTACCCGTGCCAAGCTTGGCAAATCCATCAATGGCAGTGTCCCGTATGGGTACCAGTGGAAAGACCGCAAGTTAGTCATCCAACCCGAAGAAGCCGCCATTCGTGCCAAGGCATATAATTTATTTTTGGAATGCCGACGCAAGGGCCAGGTTGCCGGATTCTTGAATGACGCCGGGTATCGCACCCGCAACGGCAGTATCTGGCGCGATACTTCGATTGTTCGTATTCTTGAAGAATCAAGTGCCAAAGGTGTGTATATTTTCAACACAGTAAGGCACACCGGATCATGGCGATATGCACCCAAGCCAGAAAGTGAATGGGGTAAAATTGCCTGTGAACCCATTGTATCAGAAGAACTTTGGAATCAGGTGAACGAGATTATTGAGGAGCAATTGAAGGCATGGAAGAAGCCTGGCAAACCGCCAGTACATTTGTTCAGTGGTTTAACCTTTTGTTCCTGTGGTGCCAAAATGTATGTGCGTGCTGATAACACAAAATACTTTTGTCGAAAATGCTGTAACAAGATTCCCATCATGGACTTAGAGAATATTGCCAAACAGGAATTGGAGGTATTTTTCGGTCAACCGGAACGCATTGCCGGACATTTGCTGGCAGCGAATAAAAACCTAGCTGAGAAGTCCGCACTGCTTGATACCCACCAGCGGGAAATCCAAAAGGTACGTGATGAAATGAAGCAGACCCACCGATTGTATCTCGATGGTCAAATCACTTCCCAAGGATTTGGTGACTTCTACAAACCTGCCGAAGTACGACTGAACCAACTCATGGCCGAACTACCCAAGCTTGAAGCTGACGTGGATTTTGTGAAGGTGAATAAACTGTCCGCCGATGATATATTACATGAAGCTGAAACTTTATATGAACGCTGGCCAAAACTACCATTCCAAGACAAGCGAAAGATCGTTGAATCACTCATTGAAAAGATCACGATTGGCGATGGTGAAATCGACATATCCCTTTCACACTTACCTACTTCTGAAGAACTGTGCAAAAACCAACAAAGCTTAGGAACGAGGTGAGGGGGTATGCAACTCCGGGAATCTCCCCATTGTCAGAATCCCCCGCACCATCATAATTAGCCGCGCAATCTTGACCGTTGGGAGCAGTATTCAGTTCCGTACCCCCTCACCCTAGCCCGCTCCCTTGGGGGAGAGGGAATGCCGCGCGCGGCGCATTGGCATTCCCAATGTCACTCGTGCGCTCTCGCCATGGACGGATTCTGCGCCGGACGCCAAAGCCCCCGCAGACAGCCCATAATCCGCTCCCTCAGCCGCAGAACAGACCTCCTCTCCCCGAGGGAGAGGAAAGAGGTGAGGGGGTATGCAACTCCGGGAATCTCCCCGCTGTCAGAATCCCCCGCACCATCCTATTTAGCCGTGCAATCTAAACCGTCGGGAGCAGTATTCAGTTCTGTACCCCCTCACCCTAACCCTCTCCCTTTGGGAGAGGGAATGCCGCGCGCGGCGCATTGGTATTCCCAATGTCACTCGTGCGCTCCCGCCGCTGACGGATTCTGCGCCGGACGCCAAAGCCCTGCAAGCAACCCATAATCTCCTCCCGCAGCCGCAGAACAGACCTCCTCTCCCCAAGGGAGAGGAAAGAGGTGAGGGGGTATGCAACTCCGGGAATCTCCCCGCTGTCGAAATCCCCCGCGCCAACTTATTATTACTTTCCTGCATTATTTTATTGCACCCCGCCGCCGACCTGATTAGCTTCCCTTCCGCCAGCACGCACACAGAGAAGGAACGACATGGATCGTTACGGGCAAATGGTTGCGGTATCGGGTATCATTCCGACCGGACAACAGGACGCGCTAACCAGCGCGAGCCCCGCCATTTCCCCCGCCCCCGCCCAAACCGTGGCGCGCCTAATCGGCGTATCTGACACGACCACCCTCCCCGGCGAATCATTCCCCGGCCTGGGGCGGGTTTTGCCCGGATCGGGGGAGGTTTCCACCGGGGCGGGGCAGGTTCCGCCCGTACCGGGGGGATTTTCCCCCGGACCGGGGCGATGTTCCCTCGGACCCGCAGAGGTTCCCCCACGGTCCGCGAGGGTTCTGCCCGTGGCGGGGGGAAGTTCCCCCGTACCGGGGCGAGGTTCCCCCGGACCAACAGAGGTTCCCCCCCGGTCGGCGAGGGTTCCGCCCGTGGCGGGGGGATTTTCCCCCGTACCGGGGCGGAGTTCACCGGTAGGCGGTCGGGTTTCGCCGGAGGCGGGGGGATTTCCCCCCCACGCCTCAAAAACGCCCATTTCCTGTAATTTACGTCAAAAACTGGCCCAAAAGGCCCCGCCCGGCAGGTTTTGCCCGGCCAAATCACCAAAAAACCGCCATTATGAGAAATCTCTATTGGAATTCCGGGAATCCCGAAGATGTTTGGGGGAACCCCAACCTTCGCTGGGGCAGCCCGTCCTACGTACTGGAGCCAGGCGATCCTGGCTATATCCCTTTTCCTCCCGTCCCACCTGCAACCATAACCCCATCAAAACATAAAAAGCATATGCAAAAGCATAGTTATATCAAAGAACCCGATCTGGAGTTCGTGCAGCAACTCCTGACGTTCTCAACCAACGCTCCCAAATACATGACGATTCTGGGCTTGACCCAGGATCAACTCACCGCCCAGACCAATGATGCCAAGTACATGGAATACCTCATGACTTGCCTGGACATCTCCCATAATAACTCCAAGAAATGGACGAGTGTCAAAGACATCATGCGTGACGGCGGCGTCATGCCCGCAGCCGGTTTGCCGCTCACGCTCACCTTCCCCACCCCCGTCCCGCCGGTGGACGCGGACATCGAGGGGCGTTTCCGTGACTTGGTTAAAGATATCAAAAAACACCCCAATTACAATGAGGCCATCGGCAAGGAACTGGGCATTGAAGGCATTGAAGTCACCCCACCCGATTACAACACCCTGCAACCGGATCTCAAACTGGACCTGCGCAACAACGGCGTGTATATCCACTGGAACTTTGGCCATTACCGCTTGTTCCTGGACCAATGCAAAATCGTCGTGGACCGTGGCGACGGCAAAGGCGAAGTCCTGCTGGCCATGGATAGCACCCCCAATTATCTGGACACCACGCCGTTCCCCAGCGCCGCCGCCAAGTGGACCTACCGCGCCGTCTATATGTACAAAGACCAGCAAGTCGGCCAATGGAGCAAGCCCGTCACCATCAACGTGGGCTAAGCCGGGGAAAAAACCGCTCGACAACCACCCACTGCCGCGCTTCTATTAAGAAGCGCGGCGGTGGCCGTGAAAATTCATATTACTAAAATGAGTGCACAAAATAACGCTGGGGAAGCTGAATTTCCTTTTGATAGACAAACTGTGTTCGATGCGCTTATCAGGGCAATTGCGCTAATTGAGGGAATGAGCGTTCACTCATCCGACCGTCTTAGCGGCCGAGTTGTTATAAAAACAGGAATGAGTCTTTTCTCCTGGGGTGAAAACATCCCCATAGGACTAACCGAATCAGGCCCGAATAGAACAATGGTGCGTGTCTCTTCCGCTCCTAAAGTCGGCAGTTCTATCACTGGTTTTGTTGATGATGGTATCATTGTGGGGGGAGACTTTGATTTCGGAAAGAATCGAAAGAATATCGAAAAGATTTTTGCCGAACTTTCCCGTGAGCTAAGCAAGTTAACTCCAGTTGCAGAGCCAAAAAAGAAAAAGTGCCCCTTTTGTGCAGAGTTAGTTCAACAAGAAGCAATCAAGTGCCGATTCTGTGGGAGTGACCTCAAGCAGAAGCCGGAGGAGGAAGTACAATACGCAATAGCGGAGGACGGTTCTGTTCCTCCGGTACTCCTTGGGAAGGAGGCATCCACTCCAGTACGTATTGGGAACGAGGTGCATTTTGAGTGCCACACCTGCCAACAACCGATTGCAACAGATGTTGAAGCCAGAGGCCAAGAATTTCGTTGTCCAGAGTGCGGCGAAAATCTCGTGGTACCGAGTGTTTAAAAATCTTGTCTTGAAACCGTGCAATTCATTAACAGAGCACGCGTTTTTCCCAATGCCACGAGTGGCCTTTTTCTGGATGGTCGACACCATGAAAATCAACCGGCCACCGGAAACAACGAACAAAAATTAGTTCAATAATACTGTAATGCTACTCACACGCACATGGATACGAAACATGCAAAAGAGCTGATACTAACTGGCCTAGGAACACTACTGGCAGCATTAGTGGTCGGCAGATTAACAGCGCATGGTGATGTGAGCATGCCAAAGTCAGTCCTAAGCGGCGGAGGAATGCTGGTTCTCGGTGTTCTTTCGTACACATTCGTTTTGTGGCGTCGCGACCAGCACAGAGAGCGCATCAGATTCGCAGAGGAGCATGAATGGCTTGTTTGCCATTGCACCCAGGAGGGGACGATTTGCGTTATGAAGTACACAAAAGAGGGGCCAGGGTATCACCACTGTCCAGCCTGTAAAAATGACTATCCGGCCTAACGAGTTGTGGCCTCCGACGCTAAGAGTCAGTGATCCGGTGTGGCTGCGCTCGGCGTTAGCAATCCAAAACGAAAACGGGGTCATTCAATAACCAAACCACCGGCGTCTTATTCGTTTAGCCGCTGGGCGATGGTTATTTCAAGGCATCCTTGCCATCGGTGAGCCATTCGAGGTTGAAGCGGGCGAGGGTGAGGCGGTCCCCGGCGAAGCCGGACTTTTCACCGCGTCCGTAAAAGCAAAGGATGGTGCCGCGTTGGGTGACGGCAATATCACTGTAGCAACTCCAGCCCGGCTCGATGGGTTTGGAGATGACCCAGGTCCGGCCTTCATCGTAGCTGAGTTTGACCGTGAGGTTCTTGCGGTCGCGGCTTTTGCCGGGGGCCTCTTTGCCATCGGCGCGGGTGAGGTTGTCCGGGTTGCAGAAGAGGATGCGGTGCTTGCCGCCCGCCGGCGCGGTGGAAAGGCGGATGATGCCGCCCATGCAGATGGGTTCCACCAGGGCGTCATCGAACTTGGGCGCGGTCCAGCCGGTGGCGCCATCCGGGCTAAAGGTGATCAGGCGGCGGTGTACCTTGGATTCGCTGCGCGCATTGAGCATCACCCGGCCATCGGCCAGTTCCAGGGCGACGGTTTCATTGGGGTTGATCCATTCTTCCGTGCAGGGCAAGGCGATGTCCCCGGCCTGCCAGGTGCGCCCGCCGTCATCACTGTAAATGGTGGCGGTGACGGATGGCCGGTGGGCGTTGCCGCCGGTGCCGGTGGAGAGCCACACGGGGACGATCAAGCGTCCGCTGCGAAGCTGAATGCTATGATTGGGGCCGGTGGCGAGGACTTTCCAATCGTACGCGGGCCGGAATTTCTCGAAGGCGCTGGTGATCTCCATCGGGGCGGACCAACTCACGCCGTCATCCGTGCTGCGCTGGTAGAAGCAGCGCAGGTATTCGAGGCAGAACAGCATGTGGACCGTGCCATCGCGGTCGGCGATGACGACGGGGTTGTCATAGGTGACATCCTCGGGATTCACGAACTTCAACTTGAGCGCGACGGGGTTTTTGGGCTTTGGCCCCGGCACATCGGCGACGCGTTTGGGCTCGCTCCAGGTCAGGCCATCATCGGTGGAACGGCGCATGAGGATGTCAATGGTATCCCAGTCATGATTCTTTTTGCGCGCTTCATACCAGGCCAGCACCGTGCCTTTGGCGGTGACGACAATGCCGGGAATATGGTTCTGCGCGTAACCGCCATCGCCGCTTTTGCAGAGGTCCGTTTTATCCAGGAACGGCTTGGCCCCAAGCGCGGTGGCCGGGGGAAGCACGGTGAAGGTAAACAGGCCAATCATGGCCATGAGGAATTTGCGTTGATACATAGGTTTGTACGGTTTGTCTTGGTTCACAATTACGGTTGCTTGATCTCCATCGCCTGAAGGGTCACTGGGCCGAGCAGGCCGGATTCCAGCAAGGGCATGTTTTTCTTGAACGGGTTCCAGGTGGCGAAGGCGTAACGCTTTTCCGGCGGCAGGGATTGGTCGCCGATCAGGCGGTTCGGCCAGAGATTGGCCACGGCGATTTCCAACTGATTCGCCTTGGCCTTCGCGGCGCTGGTGATTTCCACCCGCCATGGGGCGCACCAGGCAACCCCGAGATCGCGCCCGTTAAGCCGCACGCGGGCCATGTTTTTCACTAACCCAAGATCGAGATAGATGCGCTGGCCGCGCGGGACCTGCGGCAGGTCAAAGGTCTGGCGATAGGTGGCCGTGCCGGAATAAAAGCGGATGCCTTCTTCGGGACGTTTGCTCCAGTCTTCCAGCGATGGAAAGGTGATCTGATCCGGCCCGCCCCATTTGGGATCGAATGCCACCTCCCAAGGGCCGGTCAACTCGGTGATTTTGGCGAAGTCGCAAAAGTTCGGCCCGCGGGTTTTGCCCGGCGTGGACGTCTTTCGGAAAACGATGAAGCCGGATTCGTTCGGTTCAAACCGCATGGGCACAGTGGTGCGCCCGTCTTTGACAAAGTATTCCGGCAGATCGGAAATATCGCCGATCAGTGGATTCCAGAGTTCCGGCGCTTTTCCCGAAACCCGGAAGGTGCAATGGCCGCGGATCGTTTCGCTGGTCGCATTGGCCACAAAGTAAATCTCCGCCTCCCCGGTGCTCCGATGCGTATAGCGGAGCGGCAACTCCGATTGAAAGTCAGGCGGCACGCCCATCTTCTTCAAAAGATCGGCCACCACGGTGTAATCGCCGTACTGCTCGGGATTGGCGGGCGGTTTGCTGTGATTCGACTGCGAAAGCGGATCGCCCGATTCTTTTTCAGTTTGTGCTGTGGCATCCCGGATCACCCGTCCTCGTCCCACTGGGTGCTCCATTCCAGGCTGGCCGTTGCTGTTTCCCCAAAGCGCATCGGCCAGTAGCTTCACCTCATCATCACACTGCGGATAACCGCTGAGACTGGGTGACTTCAGCGGTGGTGCCCCAATGATGGTGGCTCCGGCCTCGGCGAGTTCCTTCACCTTGCGAAGCAAGGCCGGAGTCATGGTTGGATTATTGGGCAACACCAGGACCTGGTAACTCATGCCGTCCGGCAGCACCAGCCGCCCGTTATTTACCGAGACCCGGGAAATCAAGGTTTCGGGCGCACAACCGTCAAAGTTGTAGCCGCGCCGATCCGGCAATTCGCCACTCAGGGCCGACTTGGGTGGCAGGAACACGTGCGGCGCACCCTCTGCCGCCAGATAAAGAATATCCGCGACAGGCAGGCCGTGTTGAAGCAGCGTCTGGCAGCGGGCCAGGTAGGCGTGATACGCGGGAACCATGTCCCACCAGGTTTGCGTGCGTTCCCAGTGGACGCCGTAAGGCCCCATCGTCATGCCGGGCTTGCGATCCGCCCAGGGCTGATGTTGAAAACGGTGAAACACAATCCGGTTGATGCCCGCGCAAAACGCCCAATCACCCTGCGATTTCATTGCGCCGGGATATTGTTGCCAGCGCTCGCTGGAACCGGAGGTAAACGCTTCGGCTGCGATGATCGGGCGTCCCATGACGTGTCCAATGGAAACCGATTCAATGCAACTGAACTCGGATTTGAAGCCATAGCCTTTGGACCAGAATTCGCACATGGGCACATCCGCCACGCTGCCCAGACTCAGATCCCCGGCGGGGTTCATATCATAGGGTTCAATGGAAAGGCCCATTCCATTGCGGTGTGCCAGGTCTTTGAGGTGTTGCGCATGGTTTTCCACGGCCAATTCCTGCGCGGTGCGGCGCAGATCCCAGAGAAAGCGCTCGGAGATTTCCACGCTATCCACGATGCGCCCGGATAGTGCGGGCAAGTACCGCAACAGATCGTACCCGCGTCGCTTTTGGAATTCCTCCCGCATTCTGCCGGTCCAATTCTGCGAACTCATCTCCCAGCTATCAATGTGCAGCATCGTCCAGCCGACCCCCGGCTTGCGGGGACCCACCGCGCGCAAGAGGGGTTCCACGAATGCCGCGAAGTGCGCATCCAATGCCGCCGGATCGAGTTTGTCGCATTCCAGCCCCAAGCCGGGCTGCGGCGCGGGCCGGGTTCCCTGGCCGGTGCTGGTTTTTCCCAGACGCATGATGGTCCACTGGCCGGGCGGTACATCCCATACCAGTCGGCCTTCCGGGGTGAGGCGGGAGGTCAGGTCAAGGATGCCGCTGCTGGCGATGCATTGCTCGACTGGAATCTTCGCGTGTTCAGCCGGCGCTGCCAGCCATGGTTTGACGCCGGGCTGTGAGGAAAACGGTGCGCGTTGATACAACGCCTTTTCTTCGATGTCCTCGATGCGTTGGTTGCCGGATGGAGTGGGAAACGCCAGCACCGCCACGTCCCGGTAAAAGGCTTTGCGCTCTTTTTCAATGTCAGCCGGCAAGTGGCCATCGCCAAAAAACGGACGTCGCGGCAGCGGGCGGGGCAGGGGCGCATCGAAATGCATGGGACCACTGGCGAGATTGGTTTCTGATGACACCAGATGCTGCATGGATTGTTCGGGCTTGATCCAGGGACCGCCACTGCCGGTCCAGCCCGGTCCCGCGTTCAGCGTGATTTGTAATCCCAGACGTTCCGCCTCTTTGACCGCATGGCGAAAACACACCTGCCATTCCGGGCTCATGAATTTTACCGTGCCACGGGGAATGCCGACGTCCACTTCCATCATGATCACGCCCCCGATGCCGGCTTGTTTCATCGCTTCCAGGTCGGCGGTCATGCCCTCCTGGCTGAGATTGCCATCCATGAAAAACCAATAGACCCAGGGCCGGGCGGCCGCCGGCGGTTGGGCGAAGTCCTTGGCCAGCTCCGGTATTCCACCGAAGGCGCAGGCGCAGCCAAGGCACACGGCGAGAAGGGTTCGATAAATCATCATGTTCAGGTCAGGGCATTATTCTGTGTAAGCGCGCACCTCGAAGATGCGGGCGGATTTGTCACCGTTGGTGGCATGGACCAGGATGCGAATGCGCTGCGTGGCGACCTCCGGGAAACGGTGAATGCGGCGGCGTTGAAAATTATCCTTGGCCGTGGCCACGTCCCGCCAGCCCGTGGCATCCTGGATTTGCACCGAATAGTCGCGGACGCAGCGGGGCGGCAAAGGCGTGGTGGCCGACCGTTCGTTCATGTCGGTGTCAAAGGTGAGGTACACGGTATTGACCTTGGTGGCCCGCCCGAAATCCAACTCGAGCCATTGCGGCAGGGGTTGCGCGGGATCGGAGGCCCATTGGTTCATCTGCTTGCCGACCGTTCGTGAAACCCCGTTGATGACATTTTCCGTCTGGTATCCGGCTTGAGTAATGATGGGCGGGTCGGTATATGTGGCGTAATACTGCCCTTTCACGGATGACCATGGCCGGTTTGGCCCACCGCCATAAGCCCGCGATGATTCCAATGGCGCCTGGGTCATCATCACCCATTCGATACCCTTGGCGGCCGGAAGCCAAAACCAAACAAAGGGATCATCCACCCGGCAATTGACGGTAAATTTTACCCACGCCTGTTTTTTGGCAGGCACGTTGGCGGTGGCGGTCGCCAGGTCATTGGCGGCGGTGAAGTCCCCGGCGCTTTTGCCGCCGCGCACATGCAAGGTCAAGGGCGTTGCTTCCGTTCGCTCGGAGCGCAAGAGCACATAAACGGTCTGCAGGGATTGATTCACGCCGCGTGGAAACTGTATCCCGCGCGGCATGGCAAGTTCATGGCTGTCGTGCGTTGTGATCCGGTTTTTGTCGAACGAATCACCCGCCGACACGCTGGATGCCGTGATTTTGGCAGTGCGCGCCAAATCCAACGGGTCTTCATTCTTCAACTCGGGAATGTATTGGTCGTGTTTCAGCAGGGTTTGCTGCAGCAGGTCAAGGTGCTTCAGGCCCAGTGCTCGCGGCGTGGCGTTTTTTTGCAGGCACAGGGCGGCGGCTACCCCCACGGCCTGGCCCAAGGTTGCAAGCGTCCCCTGCACGCGCACTGTTCCCAAGGCGATATGTGTCACGCTGACATCGCGTCCGGCGAAAAAGAGGTTCGCGATATTGGTCGAATACAGGCAGCGATAGGGGATGGTGTAAATGGGGACGCGTGTATCGCAGTAGAACGGCCCTTCTTTGCCGGAAAACACACCTTTCGGATGATGCACGTCAATCGGCCAGCCGCCATAGGAAATGCGGTCGGGGAAAACGGTGCCATTGAGCACATCCTGCTGGCGCAGGAGATAATCGCCTATCAGCCGTCGGGTCTCCCGTTTGGCGTTCATGAAAGGCACATAGGTCAGCACATGGGCGCGGGCTGTCTCGCGTTCCTCCCAGTGATTCTTGATGAAATTCCAATAGGCAAAACTGATTTTGATCAGCTCATCCCGTGCCAGTTCGGGATCCCAGAGGTCGTCAATTTCTCCCGGATGTTCCAGCCACCACTCGCCGGTGGTGACGTGTCTGATGCGGCGTCCAAATTGATCCGCCGGCGGTAGTTTGGGTGCCCACACGGGGGGGACATAAGGAACGTTGCCACCGGTTGGTTTGGCATGAAATGAGATGGCGTAGTTGCCCATCAGGCAGCCGCTCATGGTGATCTTGTCGGCTCGGGGCGGCGCCAGGTCCTCGCCGAATTCCTCGCGCGCTTCGCGGCCTAGGCGGAACTGGGCTCCGGCGAAGTACCCCAGCCATCCGTCCCCCGTGCAATCAATAAAATACCGGCCGCGCACCGTGCTCTGGCTGCCATCCAGGGTATTCACGGATTTGGCCTGGGCGATCGTTCCCGGGTTGCTCATGGCCACTCCAGTAACCCGGTGATTGTAAAAAATCGTGAGGTTGGTTTCTGCTTCCGCGAGCATCCGGAAACTTTCGCTCATGCGATCATGGTGGTACTTTGCCCGCAGCCGTCCGGCTTCCTCGATGATGCCGCTTTCGCGCGCGTTGGGATGCGTCACGCTCGCGCCGCACATTCCCACACCCAGTTCATCGCTGGCATTGCCGCCCAGCACCGGGCGATCCTGCAGCAGCGCGGTGCGTGATCCCATCCGCGCGGCGGCGATGGCCGCGCTGCAGCCGGCCGCACCCGCTCCCACCACGACCACATCAAAGTCGCCTTCTGGTTTGGGTTCCAGTGATATACCGCTTAGCCGCGCCCGTTCCAATTGCAGTTTGGCCAGATCGGCTGGCGGAGTGTAAGTGAGGTCGGTGGTGAGCAATAGTGCATCGCACCGGCCAAAGTAACCGGTCAAGTCATGCAGCGTGATGGTGGTGGAACCTGCTGGGAGTGGGAAATCCCCGGCGGATTCCCAAATCCAATCCGTCGTCGGAGCCGCCCCGAATACCTTTTGGGAGCGGGTGTCGCCCACCAGAATGGTGAATTTCCCGGGGGCGTGGTCCTTGATCCAGTTTTTCGCCCGCACCCACACGCGGTACGTGCCGGCTTTGGTGATTTGCACGGGTGTTTGTGCATCTGCGATGGGGCGGCCGACCCCGGCGGCAATGAGATACGCGGAGCCCATTTGTTGCACAAACTGGGTGTCCAGCCGCCAGTCCCCGTAATTCTGAAAATCCTCCGCTTCGATCCAGAGAAAACCATCCTGGACCATTTTGACTGGTTGGGAAGGTTTGCGGAATGAGGTATAGGAAGTGATGGTTTCGATAGGGTATTCCGGGGTTTGTGCCGAAAGCCAATTGGCATCCGCCAATCCGGCCAACGCTAACACCCAAAGCCCATTCAATAACGATATCGCCAGCTTCATGGGCCTGATTAGACCGCAAGTCGTTACTTTGCGCCATCGGAAAATGGTGCGGCGAGATTTTCCGGAAAATCTCTTTGTTTACATGTTTCCGGTTTCCGGTAGTATCCACCCAGAACTGATAAAGACAGCATGACCGAAATTCAACCAACCAGTTCATCGGGAGCCGCACGCAAGGTGGGCGATGTCTTTGGCGGATTTGCCGCCATGCTGGTGGCGCTGCCTTCGGCCATCGCTTTTGGCATTTCCATTTACCTGATTCTGGGGCCGGAGTACGCCGCGCGGGGGGCCATGGCTGGGATTATCGGCGCGGTGGTCATTGGCATCATTACCCCTGCGCTGGGGGGGGCTCCCCGTCTGATCTCCGCGCCCTGCGCCCCGGCGGCAGCGGTCATGGGCGCGTTGACGGGCGAGTTGTTCAAGGCCTTGAAGATTCCACCGGAACAGGCGGGCGGCTTGCTGACGGTGGTCGCAGGGTTGTCGGCGTTGCTGCAAATCCTCTATGGCGCGGTCAAAGGCGGGCGGTTGATCAAGTACATTCCTTACCCGGTCGTCTCCGGGTACCTGAGCGGGGTGGGCCTGCTTATTTTTATCAGCCAGGTGCCCAAGTTTCTGGGGGTTGGCACGGGACACTCGTTCTGGATGGGACTGGCCAACCCGATGTTTTGGCGTTGGGAGGCGATCACCATTGGCACCGCGACGATTGTGGGCGTCGTGCTTGCGCCGCGCCTGACCAAAACGTTTCCAGCGACCATCATTGGACTCATCAGCGGGTTGGTGGCGTACTTGATGATCGGGCTGGTAAATCCAGCCGTGTTCGCGTTGAAGGGCAATCCGTTGGTCATTGGGCCGCTGTTCGAGCACTCCTCCGGCCTCTTGGGGAACCTGCGCCAGCATTGGTTGAATTTAGCGGGCGTTGATTTCGCCATGCTGTCCCATCTCCTGGTGCCCGCGTTAACCCTCTCGGTATTGCTCTCCATTGATACGCTGAAGACTTGTGTGGTGCTTGATGCCCTGACACACAGCCGGCACGATTCCAACCGGGAATTGATGGCGCAAGGCATCGGCAACCTGGCTTCGGCGGCGTTTGGGGGAATGCCGGGGGCGGGCACGATGGGGGCGACGCTGGTTAATCTGAATAGCGGTGGAAAAACCAGACTCTCAGGAATTTTGGAAGGCGTGGGCACTGCCGTCACGCTGCTGCTCTTCGGCCAGTTGGTCGGCTGGATACCCATCGCCGCGCTGGCCGGTATCCTCATCGTCGTTGCCGTTCGGATGGTGGATCGCACCTCGTTTCATCTCCTGCGCCAACGGAGCACTCTGCTTGATTTTGCGGTCATCGCGGTCGTGGTCATCGTTGCGGTGGCGTTCAATCTGATCGCCGCCTCGGCCACCGGGATTATTCTGGCCATCTTCCTCTTTATCCGGGAACAAATCCAGGGGGCGGTCATCCGCCGGAAAGCTCATGGCGACCAGATTTCCTCCAAGCAATACCGGATTACCTCGGAAAAAGAGATCTTGAAGCAGCATGGGCGCGAGATCACCCTTTGCGAGTTGCAGGGCAGCCTGTTCTTTGGCACCACGGATAAACTGTTTACCGAGCTGGAGCCGGATTTCAAGACCTCAAAATTCCTCATCCTGGACATGCTGCGCGTGCAGGCGGTGGACTTCACCGCGGTACACATGTTGAACCAAATCGAAGACATGCTGGCCGAACACGGGGGTTTTCTCCTGTTCAGCAATCTGCCGCCGCATTTACCCACCGGAAAAGACCTGCGCACGTATTTTGGACAAATGGGCCTCGTGAATTCCGAACAAAAAACCCTGGTATTTGAATCGCAGGACGAAGCGTTGGAATGGGCGGAAGACCGTATTTTAAACGATGAAAAGCAAGCCCATCATTTCGGCGAAATCCCGCTTGAACTGGGTGAAACTGAACTCATGAAAGGTGCGGGGGGAATGGAGATTGCCGACGCCATGGCGGCGTGCTTTGAACTGCGCATCTTCAAGACCGGCGAAACCATCTTCAAGCAAGGCGATGTGGGGGATGAACTGTTCCTGATCCGCAAAGGCGTGGTGCGCATCCGGCTGGACTTGGCGGAAGACCGGCATTACCTCATCGGCGTCTTTGGCCGTGGTAATTTCTTTGGCGAAATTACCTTCCTTGATCGTGGTCACCGCACCGCCGATGCCGTTGCCGGGGCGGATACCGAATTATATGTTCTTTCACGCAGCCGGTTTGATGTGTTTGCCCGGCAGAATCCGGCTCAGGCGGCGGAACTGTTCGCCCGCCTCGCGCGGGGACTGGCCATTCGCCTGCGCTATACCGATAGCGAACTCCGCGCGCTCAAAGAAGCCTAAGCCGGGAAAAATATTCATGCGGAACGTGGTTTCGACTGGACGTAACTCCCAGGGCATTCTAATCCTTAAGCGGATTGACGCCGACTATGACGAAAAAACAATTGCAAACACTCGCCCGGCAGCAGGGAACCCCCCTGGTGCTGATTGATCATGACATCATCCGCCGCAACTATGCTGAATTCCGAAAGCACTTGCCGCGTATCCAGGTGTATTATGCCGTCAAAGCCAATCCCGCGCCCGAAATTGTTCACACGCTCTACCAGGCTGGCGCCAGCTTCGATGTCGCCTCGCTGCCCGAATTCATGCTGGTCTATGACAACATCAAGCAACTCGCGCCCAAAGCGCAGCAGGATTTCATTTGGGACAAGATCATTTACGCCAATCCCACCAAACCCAAGGAAACCCTGACCGCCCTGGACCAGTACAAGCCGCTGGTCACCTACGACAACCTCAACGAACTCAAGAAAATTAGGCAATACGCGCCGCACGCCGGCGTGGTGCTCCGGCTGCGCGTGGCCAACACCGGTTCCCAGTGCGAGCTTTCCTCCAAATTTGGCTGCGATCCCGGTGAGGCGGTGGATTTGATCCTGGCCGCGTTCAAACTCGGGCTGGTGGTGGAAGGATTAAGCTTTCACGTGGGCAGCCAATGCACCAATTTTGAGAACTTCGTGCAGGCGCTCAACGTCTCTGCCGCCGTCATCAAGGAAGCCCGGGAACGCGGGCATGACATCAAAATTCTCGACATTGGCGGCGGTTTCCCTGCGCCTTATGACAAACATGTCCGCCCATTCAAGGAGTTGGCGCTGAAAATCAACGCGGAGATTGACCGCCTATTCAGCAAGGAAACGCAAATCCTCGCGGAACCCGGTCGCTTCCTGGTGGCCACCGCCGCCACCTCCATCGCCAAAATCATCGGCAAAGCTGTGCGTGATGGCAAACCGTGCTACTACATTGACGATAGCGTCTATCACACCTTTTCCGGGATCATCTTCGACCACTGCCAATATCATCTCAAGGCGTTTCGCCCCGGCAAAGCGGAAGTCTGCGCGGTCTTTGGCCAGACGTGCGACGGCTTGGATACCATTTCACAATCCGAACTGCTGCCGGACCTGGACATCGAGGAACTGGTCTATGCTGAGAACATCGGGGCTTACAGCAATGCCTCGGCCACCTATTTCAACGGTTTTCCACCCGCCAAAGTCATCCACCTAAACGCGTGAGCGTTCAGCGTGCAGATGGATTATTGCAAATGCGCTTTTGACTTTATCACGGCTTGGCAACCGTTGGATAAACCAGCGGTTGCTCACGGCCTTCGAGCACGTCAATGACGCGAGTCAGGATGCGGATCGGATATTGTTCGCCAGTGTTGCCCACACCCTTTTGTGTTTTGCTCGCCGCTAATGCCGCTTTCAAAGCCGGAAGCGAAGGGCGGGCGGCTTCGCCCAAGCGGTCAAGCACGTTGGCGGCCTGGACGGCAAACGGCAGAGTGTCCGTTTGGTGAATCCAGCGTTCCAAGACCGGCAGCGCGGTGTCCAGTTTGCCGAGTCTGGCTAACGCTTCCGCAACCGCCACTTGCACGGCACCGGATTTGTCGGTGAGTTGTTGGCAGAGCGCGGTTTCCGCAGGGGCAGCTTTCTCCCGGAGCATAGCGCAGCCTTGCGCGCCCCACCAGCGGATGGGTTCGCATGGATCGCCGAGTGCCTCGATCAGTTTCGGCAGATTAACGGCGTTGCGCTCGGAGGCGAGGTTGGCTAGCGCGAGAACGCGCTCGATCGGGAAAGCTCCGGGCACGCGCGAGGCTTCGTAGCCTTCCAACGATGAACCTTCTGGTAATAATCCATTGTCGTTATTAGCGATCATGCGTTTTTCCAGCGCGGCACGCATCCGGGGCAAAGTTTCGCGATGCACGGAGTCGGTGGCCAGGTTGTGAATACTGTCGGGATCGGCGAGGGTGTCGTAGAGTTCCTCGGTGGGTTTCTCGCCCCAGAACATCGCGGTGGCGGGCGTGAGTTTACCTTCGCGGGCGAGGCCCGCCCAAGATTGGTAACCGTGCGCTTGAAACATATAACTGAGTGGCTGCACGTAGGCCAGATCAGGTCGGTAGTTGCGAATGTAAAGCCAGCGTTTATCCATGGCCGAGCGCATCATGTCATAGCGTTCGTCCATGCGGTCGCGCGTGCAGAACACAAACTCGTTCGGCTCGGCCTTGGCGGAACCAGCAAAGGCGCGGCCCTGCATGTAGTCGGGAATCTTGACGCCGGCCAGCGAGAGTACGGTCGGAGCGAAGTCAATGAAGTGGACCGGGTCCTTGATGCGCGAGCCGGGCGGGGCAGGGGCAAGGTGGCGCCATTTCGGCGGGAAACGAATGATCAGCGGGACATGCGTACCGCTTTCCTGAAGGAAGCGTTTGCTGCGCGGGAGGACGCCACCGTTATCGGAGTAGTAAAACACAATAGTATCGTCGGCAAACCCGGAATCATCGAGATCTTTTAGCTTGGCGGCAATTTGGTTGTCCATTTTCTCCATGCGGCTGTAGTAGCGGGCCCAGTCCGCGCGCATCTCGGGCGTGTCGGGCTGGTAGGGGGGGATGCGCATCTTGGCCGGATCGAACGTGGGGGCCTCGTTCTGCGGGAACAGACAGCTCTCGTGGGTGACCTCGTGGTTGAACACGCTGAAGAACGGCTGCCCGGCAGCACGGCTCCGATAGTGCCCCTGCTTGCCGCTGACATCCCAGGCTTCCTTGATGCTGATTGGCGAGTTGTAGTCGGTCTTGGAATTATTCGAGGTGTAATACCCCGCCGCGCGCAGGTATGCTGGGAAGCCCTTGAGCCATGCGGGGATTTTCCCCTGTGCGCGCATGTGTTGCGCCGGGCCGCAGGTGGTGGGATACATGCCGGAGATCAGGGTGAACCGCGATGGCGCACAGACTGGCATCGCGAAGCAACGCTCATACAATACGCCTTCGCGCGCCAGCTTGTCCAAAGTTGGCGTACGCGCCAATGGATCGCCATAGCAACCGAGGAACGTGTCATTGTCCTCGCTGACGAGCCAAAGGATGTTGGGGCGGTCAGCGGCGAACACCAACTGGGTCGCCATGGCGCATAAGCCGATCAAAACGCGAATCATTCGATGCATGGTTTTCATGAAAATATATCTTTGTGTTTTGCAATTGTAATTATTGCTTCGTTTCGGGTGGCGTCTTACCTTGATAAATAAACTCTTCCCGCGAAAGAAATCCGTCTTTATCCGTGTCCCAAAGGTCGAAGCGCGGCTTGGCGGCTTCTGGGTCAGGCTGGTTGGCCATGAACTCTTCGCGGCTGAGCTTGCCGTCATGATTTGTATCTTTCTTTTCAAACAAGGCGGCACGGTCCACGGCCGGTTTGGTGGTACCTTTGCCACCTTTCTTGGTGGTTGGCGAATCCACCGCTGGTGGCAGGTGTTTGGATAGCGCCTCCACCACCGATTTATGTTCGGGCTTGCTGGCGAGATTCGCCGATTCGGCGGGGTCATTCTGCTCATCGTAGAGTTCGGTCGCCACAATTTCCTGGTTATTGCGGTCCCGCCACAGCGTTAAGCGCCAGCGCGCATCGCGGATGCTGTAGCCCATGAGTTGACGGCCGCCCGCTACAATCCCGCCGCGCGGATATTGGCTGATGGCTACCTTCGTCGCTGGGACGTCTGGATTTTCGAGCCACGGCTTGAGGCTTATACCGTCAAGGCCGGGCGGGATGGACAAGCCGCAGAGGTCAGCAAGCGTGGGATAGACATCCACGAACTCCACCGGCGCCTCGCATTTCCGACCGGCGGTCTTGATTCCCGGGACGCTAATCAGCAACGGGGCGCGGGTGGCGAGTTCAAAGTTGGTGTGTTTATGCCAGAGCCCGTGGTCGCCGAGTTGCCAACCATGGTCTCCCCAGAGAACGATGATGGTGCTCGCGGCAAGCCCTTCGCGTTCCAGCGCATCAAGGAGACGGCCCACTTGGGCGTCCGTGTAGCTGACGCAGGCGTAGTAACCATGGCGCAATGTTTTGGCCAGATCGCCGGGGATGGGATTACCCTTGGGAATATTGGCATAGGAGTGCAACTCACCATTGTCATGCCCGGCGAACGTCGGCGCTCCTTCGGGCAGATGATCAATGGCTGGCACCGGAATTTTGTTCGGATCGTAAATGTCCCAGTATTTCTTTGGGGCAACGAACGGCAGATGCGGTTTGAGAAAACCGACGGCGAGGAAGAACGGCTGGTGTTTGGCCTTCAACTCGGGAAGGCGCTGGATGGCTTGGGCGGCGGTGAAACCGTCGGGCAGTTCATCGTCGCTCTTGGGGCTCACTTCAAAGGCGTCGCCTTTGGGGGCTTTGCTGGGGCGTCCGGCATTTGGTTTGTCGTTGTCCACGGGCATGGGCAGCTTGGTGTATTCCTTGACCCCGGTTCCGGATCGTTTCGTGATCCGCTTGGTCCAATCAGCCGGATCGGTGTCAATGGTGGTTCCACTGGGATACCAATGGGGCTCACTCCAGGAACGGCCATCTTCATAGCCATGATGGAATATTTTGCTGAACGCGGCACAGTAATAGCCGTTGCCCTTGAAATGTTGAGGCAGCGTAATGGTGTTTGGTAAGGCTACGCGGAAATGAGTTTCGAGATCCCAAACTCGGGTCGCGTCGGGGCGGCGGCTGGTCATGATGGAACTGCGGGAGGGGCTGCAAACCGCCTGCTGGCAATACGCCTTGTTGAACACCATGCCTCGCGCCGCCAACCGGTCAATGTTCGGCGTTTTCACCACCGTGTTACCATAGCAGCCCAGCTCGGGCCGCAAATCATCCACCGCGATGAACAGCACATTGTATTTGGAAGCGGCGGATAGGGAAGTGGCCACCAGAATTATCGAGGCTACAGTTCCCAACAGTTTTCTTGGTCGTGTGTTCATGTGTTCTATTGCTGGTGAAGATTTTACCGACAGAGTCAGCGCTTGTCCACGGGTTAAACGTGGTAATGCAATGTGGATTTGGGATTCAGTGTCGAACATTGGTTTCTCATTCAACCTGCAAGTATTGGTATCATGAAGACATCATGGTGGTCGCCTACTTGGCTGTCTTCGGCTTGCGTTTTGCTGCCGGCGGCGGGATACTTGCAGGATCGGGCTCCTTTAAGGTTGGCGGACCGTTGAGCCAGCCGAGCGATACCAGAAAGGAGTCTGCCTCGATCAGCGTCTTCGACTTGAACGGCTCTTGGTTAAAGAAACCATGGCCCTGCTGCGCGTAAAAGAAAACATCACAGCGCACGCCAGCGGATCTCATGTTTGACTGGAACCGTTCGACGACGGCGACGGGGATCAGTTTGTCGTTGCGGCCAAGGAATACAATGGCAGGGGGGGCATCGGCGCTGACATTGTGGGCGGGCGAAAACTCCTTCACGCGGTCGCCAACCCGTGCTTGCCCCCAGCCGCCATCCGGGCCGTTGTCGAAGACGGGATTGAAGAGTAACAAGGCGTTGGCTTTGGGCGAAATACTCAAATCATCTTGGGGATCGTCCAGGCCTTTAACCATGCCGACGAACGCCGCGAGATGGCCGCCGGCGGAACCGCCGCCCGTCCCGATGCGATTGGGATTGATGCCGAGTTCGCCAGCGTGTGCGCGCACCCAACGCATGGCCGACTTCGCATCGGCGCAGCAGACGGTCGGCGGGCCTTTGTCACCTTTTGGAATCGTCCGATACTCTACGCGGATGCCCACGATACCACGCGTGGCCAGATATTCGCTCTGGTTTCGGAACTGTTCCGGGGTGCCACCGACCCAGCCACCACCGAAGAAAAACACCATGGCGGGACGTTGATCCGTGGCTTTCCACGAGGAAGGTTTCTCGATGAGTAGCTTTAGTTCGCGATCACCGACTTTCTTGTAAATAACCGTTTCTGCGCTCGGGACCGCGTTGTCCGCAGCGTGCAGCGCGGCTAGCGTGGTCTGCAGCAGTGTCGCAAGGAGGATGATTTTGGGTGGCAGACTCATTTTGATTTTCCTCCCATGTTGATGAATTCCGCGCGTGACAGAAAACCGTCCTGGTCGGTATCCCATTGCGCGAAACGTTTCTTCGCGGTCTCGGGATCAGTTTGATTGGCCAGGAATTCATCCAAGCTCAACTTCCCGTCATGGTTCTGGTCTTTTTGATCGAAGAGGGCAGCGCGGTCTTGGGGTAATTTTGCGCCAGCAGTGGCGGCTTTTCCTTTGCCAGCTTGGGCGGATTGCGGATTGGCGCGGGGTGGCAGCGGGGTACTCCAGTCGAGCCATGCGCGGTGGAGTTTCTCGACCCATTTCGGTTGCTCGCCACTGAGGTCGTTTTGTTCCCCGATATCAGCGGCTAAATTGAACAGTTGCAGTTTTGGTTGCAATGCGCTGATGACCAGTTTCCAATCGCCCTGGCGCACCGCGCCTTGGTCGCCATTTTTCCAGAACAGGATTTCATGCGGAACGCCGGCTTTTTCGCCTGACAGATACGGCAGCAGGTTCACGCCGTCGAGCTTCGTGCCAGCCGGCACGGGTGCTCCGGCAGCGGCACAGAACGTGGCATAAAGGTCCATCGTACTGACCGGTTGACGATATGTGTCACCGGCTTTGAGGGTTGCCGGCCAGCGTACGATAAACGGCTCACGAATGCCGCCCTCGAAGAATTGCGCTTTGTAGCCACGGAGCGGACCGGCGGAACCCACGAGGATCTTTTTGGGCCAGTTCTCGGGCCAGACTTTGATATTTGGGCTGCCCATCGCCGGGCCATTGTCACTCGTGAACACGACGAGCGTGTTCTGCTCCAGACCGGCGGCTTTCAGTTTGGCCAATACGCAGGCAATATTCTCGTCGAGCGAAGCGATCATCGCGGCATAAAAATTGAGCGGCGGGTCTTTGAGATGCGCGAAGCGTTCGCGGGCGGCGGTCTTTGCACTCCATGGGCTGTGAACAGCGTTGAAGGCAAGATAGAGGAAAAACGGTTGCGCCTGGTGTTTTTCGATGAACTCAACGGCGTGTCGGCCAATGCGGTCGGTCAGGTATTCATCGCTGGCGCGCTTCGGCCCCCAGACGCCCTGCACTTTGCTGGAGGCGTGCTCGGACGGACTATCCAAGCCAACGTAGTGGCCGGTCTGGTCCGGGAAATAATCGGCTTCCCAGTCAATCACGTCATAGGTTTCGTCAAAGCAGCCCGTAATATCGGCCCCGACGTTCCACTTGCCAATGTGGCCGGTGACATAGCCAGCCGACTTTAGGGCCTGGGGCAGGAGCTTGTGTGGACCGACGTTGTACTTTGCGCGGTCTTCGTTCCACTGAATGCCGAAACGCTGGTTGTATGCACCAGTCATGATGCCGCAACGGCTCGGGGCGCAGACCGGCGCGGTGACATAGCCATCGGTGCAACGCACGCCCTCGCGGGCCAGCGAATCAATTGCCGGGGTCGGCGCAAGCTTGCCGCCATAGCAGCCGGAGTCTCCGTAGCCCATGTCATCGGCGAGGATGAGCAAGATATTGGGTTTGGCTGATTTTACCTCCGCAGCAGACACGGCGCTGCACCAGCAAGCCAACCCTATCAATGACAGTAGTGCGAGTTTGGTCATGTTACGTTCGCTTGCTGGCTATTTCGTTTCACCCACCGGTAATTTACGCAGCCAGATATTGCGGAAGTGCAGCGGATTATGATGGTCTTGCAAGCCGAGGGTGCCTTCGGTGGCCCCGCCACCCAGGTCAACGTGGTCCTGCACCAGGATGCCATTTTGGAGCAGGGTAAGGCGGCAGGGACGAATCAACTTGTGTTGCGCATCGTAGCGGGGTTGTTCGAGGGTGATGTCGTAGCTCTGCCATTCGCCTGGTTTTCGGCAGACGTTAAACAACGGCGGATACATGCCGTAGATCGCGGCGGCTTGACCATCCGCATAGGTGTCGTTCTGATATGAATCGAGCACCTGAATCTCGTTGTGCCCAGGCAAAAACACACCACTATTGCCGCGGCCCTGACCTTTCATAGCGGGATTGATCTCCGCTGGCGTGGCCCACTCAATATGAATCTGGCAGTCGCTGAACTTGTCCTTGGTGTAAAGGCTGCCGCTTTTCGGGACGACCCCCACATAACCGTTCTCCACTTTCCATTTCGGCTCAATGGACTTATCCACGTCCTTGGCGTCAGGCTTGCGCACCCATTGCGATAAATCACTGCCGTTGAACAGTACCACCGCATCGGCAGGCGGTTTGGCAAATTCGTTGTCGGATGGCGCACCCGGATCGCGGACCGGCGGCTTGGGCCGGTTCATGTCGTGTCGCCGATACTGACCGCCGGGTGTGAGCGGCTCCTCTTTTTTTTGTGAGGTCGGGTTGTTTTTTGCCGTTACCGGTGTTTCCGCAGACCAGCCGGCCAGGCTCGTACCCAGTACGAGCAGGGTGGTGAAAAACACACATTTGCTTGTCATATAATCGTCATGGTAGCCTCCCGGCGTAAAATTTCACGCATTTTTTGCCGCGTATTTTTCCACGATAAATCGCGTTGCGCGGTGATATTAAGTTTGCATTGGGCGGCGGATTTCGCCATGGTCATTCAAAATTAAACCCGATAAACAGGATTAATATGAAACGACGCAACTTTCTTGGTCTCTCCAGCGCAGCGCTGGGGTTGGCTTCATTCGGCGGCATGTCCGTCTTCGCCCAAGGTGCCGATGGCGAACGGCAATATCTCGAACTGCAAAAATTCACTTTCGAGAAAGAAGAGCAGAAACAGGCCTTTCACGCGTACATGAAGGAGGCGGCTATTCCGGCGTTGAATCGCTTGGGGATCAAGCCCGTTGGCGTGCTGACGCCCGATCCGGCCAATCCGCCCAAAGATCCGGCTTACCTGAACAATATCTTTGTCATCTTGCCGCATCCTAACGCGGACTCGGCGCTTACCCTGAACCGGAAGCTGTTGGCGGATGCCGGATTCACTGGCAAGTCGGACGCGTATATTAGTGCGATCAAAGCCGAGGCCCAATACAAGGAACTGGAAAGCTGGCTGATGCTGGCCTTCAAAGGGATGCCAAAAATCGAACGTCCCTCCACCGTGCCGGACCGCGTATTCCAGTTGCGCATTTATGAAAGTCCCAGCCTGAAAACCGGCCAGAAAAAGATCGAGATGTTTAATGACGCGGGTGAGATCAAAATCTTCCGTGAAGTGGGGTTGAACCCGGTCTTCTTTGGCGAGGTGTTGTTTGGCGCCAAGCTGCCCAATCTCACTTACATGTTGAGCTTCGACAATACGGATGCCATGAAGGCCGCCTGGAAAAAGTTTGGCGGTCATCCTGAGTGGCAGCGCCTCAAAGGAATGCAGGAATACGCGGATAACCGCATCTTGCGCAACATTATCAATTTGGTGTTAAAACCGACGGAATACTCGCAACTTTGAGCGGACAACGCGGCAACGGCCTTTCCGCCAATCAAACGGAAGTTGTTTGCCATGTCACAAGCGGTAGATGACTGGCCTACCTGGCCATGGTGGCTCCTCCTGGTGTTGCTGGCTGGCATCATCTACCTGCGGCGGCGCTGGAGCCAGTATATGCAGAAAAAAGCGGCCTAACGCGCTTGCGGTCCGGATTGTCTGGTCCCGGTTAATCACCAAACAACTTCTTGAGTTTGTCCCGGGCGGCGTCTTCGCGGGCGTTGCCGGATTTACCCTTCCATTCCCGGCGGATCATGTCGAAGTATTCGCAATAATTCGCCGCGTGTTTCTCCTGCACCAAGTCGGCTCGTTTTTCCCGGCACTGCTCGGCCACCCGGAGATCGTAATGAAGACAATTCAGGCAGCATCTTAAATCTGCTCCGCATTGATGGCAAGATTCGGTTCGTCCGGGATTACCCTTGAGGGCGTATTCCCAGCCGCATTGGTGACAGTGGCGCGTTAGTGACACGCCAATTGGGTTATTTCATGTCGGCCACAATGTCACGATAAAAAAACAGATTATCGAATTCGGGTGCCGAATGGTTTTAACAGGGTAGGCGGACAAAGCCCGGATTTGCTTGTTTCCAAACCTGAATCCTGCGGGGTGAATATTTTGCTTGCGTGGCGCGGGCGAAATACGTAGAAAGAACTCATGCAAAATTTTACCAGTCAAAACAAAACGTCACAAACCCGTCGCGGGTTTATCAAAACCGGCACGCTGGCCGGCGCGGCCATTGTTGCCGCGCCCTACCTGTTGCGCGCCCAAGCGGAACGTAAAAAGCTCAACATCGCCTGCATCGGTGCGGGCGGCAAAGGGCAGAGCGATACGGATGGGGTGGCCAAGGAAAATATCATTGCGCTGTGTGATCCCGACAAACGCATCCTGGATGGTCGCCAACAGAAGTATCCGAACGTCAAAGTCTTTCAAGATTACCGGAAGATGTTTGAAGCGATCGGCAAGGATTTGGATGCCGTGACCGTTTCCACTCCCGACCATCATCACGCCATTGCCAGTGCGCTGGCCATGCAGATGGGTAAACACGTTTTCTGCCAGAAGCCCTTGGTACAAACCGTATATGAAGCCCGCGTGCTGCGCAAACTGGCGCGGGAAAAGAAACTGGCCACCCAGATGGGTAACCAGGGCAGTGCCGGTCCCGGGCTTCGCCGCGCGGTGGAAGTCATCCAGGCGGGGGTCATCGGGCCGGTTCGTGAATTGCACGTATGGTCCAACCGTCCGATCTGGCCGCAGGGTGTGGATCGTCCGGAAGGCGAAGACCCGATTCCGGCGGAATTGGATTGGGATGTGTGGATTGGGCCGGCCCAGATGCGTCCGTTCAAAAACAAGGTGTATCATCCGTTCGCCTGGCGTGGATGGTTCGATTTCGGCACTGGTGCGTTGGGCGACATGGCTTGCCATACCGTCAACATGCCGTTCCGTGCCTTAAAGTTGGGGTATCCGACGAAGATTGAATGCGAGGATGTCTTCGGGGCCAAACCGGAAACCTATCCCAAGAGTTCCCGCATACGCTTTGAATTTCCGGAACGCGAAGGTCAGGTGCCGGTTAAATTCTGGTGGTATGATGGAGATCCCAAGAGCCAGACCACCTTCCGTCCGGATCAGGAAAAGGTGAAGGAAATCCTGGACATGCAGGCGGGCAAACTCCCGGGCAGCGGTTGTTTATTGATCGGTGATAAGGGCAAAATTTTCTCACCGGACGACTATGGCTCGAAGTTCTATCTTAAGCTCAAAGACGAAGCTGAATACACCGGTGGCGACAAGCATGCCGCCGCCCAGAGTGTGCCGCAGACGATTCCGCGCAGTCCGGGCCACGTGCAGGAATGGATTGATATGATCCATGGCGGAGCCCCGGCCTATTCCAATTACGAGATTGCGGCGTACCTCACCGAAATCATTCTGTTGGGCTGCATCGCGCTGCGGCATGGGACCAAGAAACCCATCGAATGGGATGGCCCGAACGCCAAGGCGAAAAACGCCGATGTCTCTCACTTGGTCAAGCGCAATTACCGCAAGGGCTGGGACTTGGTGTAATTGATCCGCTTAAATTAAAGCTTACGACGCCTCGGACTCAAATCCGGGGCGTTTTTGTTGCTGCATGGGTGGCGGTTGCGAGTGCGATCCAGCGTACCTAAGTTTCGCAACTGCCACCCTAACTTCTTGACCATCAACGCTTGGACTTTTTAAGCACTACAAAGTCGTGGCGGTTTTAGCGGTCCCGATCGTTTTGATTTTTGGCAAGGTGGCCCATGACATTCCTAAGCAGCGGTAAATATATTTTTGTTCTTCCTCCGGTTCGCCTGCCTTGCGCACCCGATACACGGTGCCGCCCTTGGTTGGCAGGAGTAAGCAGCATCAAACGGCAAATTAAAGTACTCGAACACCGCTTTGGTCCGATAGTAAATCCGGTCTTCAAACATCTCTGCCCGATCACAAAGCAAGTTCATGTGGGGAAAATCGTGCTTCAGGAATTGCAATACTGCTAGGCAATTCCATTCCACCCTAGCAAGCGGTTGACCATCTACTTTCAATGCCCGGATGTCCTTTAAACAGCAGCATACCATCGCTCTCAGTGTATCCTGGTCGAGATTGCAGAAATACAACCAATACGGCCAGGCTTGATGAAAGGCAGAGTAAAACCGTCGCACTTCGGGAATCGTATGAATTTCTCTCGGATCATCGTCATAGCCTTCAATACAGAAGATCATACAATTCATCATTTCCCTCAGCTTTCGAGTTGGCAGCTTCTCTAACGCAAACTGGGCGAGAAAATCCGAAAAATCCCCTCGCTCTACTTTTGACCGGCTGAACTGGTAAAATATCAAGTCGCTGTCCATACGTTTCACCCATCCACGGCGCGCCATAAATACATCGCAGCTATAGTTCGATACGGTTTCCATCGTTCCCCAAAGGTTTCCAGCTTTTCAGGCTCAGGCAAGTCCTTTTTCCCATAAGCGATCTGAACGCCGCGTCGCACTCCAAGATCATGAACCGGTAACACATCTAGCCGACCCAGGTTAAACATCAAAAACATCTCCGCCGTCCATCTGCCCACGCCTTTGACTTCGGTTAATCGTTCAACAATCTCAGCATCCTCTAATCGGTCGCATTCTTCCAAAGTCAGCAATTCCTTCGCCACCGCTTTTTCACTGAGACCACGGATATAGTTGGCTTTGGGTTTCGACAGGCCAGCCGCACGAAGTTGTTCTGGTCCAATAGTTAAGACTTGTTCAGGAGTGGGAGGTTGATTGCCGAACAGCGCTTCAAACCGACCTAAAATAGTATCGGCTACTTTCCCATTTAATTGCTGGTAGATGATGGATTGAACGAGCGATTGAAAAGGGGACAGGCGGCGGGGTTCCAGGGAAATGGGGCCAATTCGTTTGATCAACCCAGCCATTACCAGGTCTTTGGCTAAATGTTCGACAATGTTCGTATTCAAGGAAGGATGAATAACAACAAAATGGCGCTCAAAGCAATCTGGAAGCGTGTGAAATACTGAGTATATGATTGGGAAGGTGTGAACTGGTGGTGGTAGGGTTAGACCCCATGGCGAAGGCCGCCTGGTGGGCGCAAGTTAGGAGGGTTGGCATTTGGGTTGATCGCGGTGAAGCAATGTCTCCAGCGCGCCTTCAACCAGACACCAACATTGAATAAAAACAAAACTCAAAGAACGTACGAAAATTATGTTAAGCAAAGTCAAAACACTAAAGGGTTATAAATTGGACAGCTTGGACGGGGAAATTGGGAAGGTCAAAGAATTCTACTTCGACGACCTGCATTGGACCATTCGCTATCTGGTCGCTGACACAGGAAACTGGCTCACGGGGAGGAAAGTGTTAATTTCCCCGTATGCGCTGAACAACGTGATTAAGAGCGAAAAACATCTAACCGTTGACTTGACCAAAAAGCAGATCGAGAACAGTCCTGCTTTATCCAGTCACAAGCCCGTATCCCAGCAATTCGAGGAGGACTACTACGGTTATTATGGCTGGCCATCGTACTGGAGCGGTTCATCCGTGTGGGGAGACTATCCTTACATTCAACGCGACCGCACCAAGTTGGGGAAATATACCAAAGGGGCGAAGTCCTGGGATCGCCATCTGCGCAGCACTCACGAGGTGACAGGCTACCATCTCCAAGCTCTGGATGGCGAGCTTGGCCATATTGTGGATTTCGTCATTGATGACGACACCTGGGCGATTCGCTATCTGATTGTCGGAACAAAAAACTGGTGGCCAGGGAAAAGTGTCCTGGTTTCACCGCAATGGATCGAGCGCGTGAGTTGGAGCGAAAAGAAAGTCTTCATTAATCTTTCGAGAGAGATCATCAAGGCGTCCCCGGAATACACCGACGAGTCGCTGCTCACGCGGGATTATGAAATTGGACTGCATGGGCATTACAACCGCAAAGGATACTGGATTGATGAACTGGCGGCCGTGTAATCCCGATGCAAGGAATCACGATCCTGGGCTTCAAGTGAATGCGATGAAACGAGCGCATCCTTGAAGCCTGGCTAGTATGGATTGACGCCCAGGCGCAAGTTCATACCAGAGTGATTACCTATGAAAATCAAAAGTAGTGTCAGAGACTTTCCGGTTGTTTGCGTGGGCGGTTCGGTGGGTGGCCTCGACGCCTATATCCGGTTATTGCGACATCTGCCGGCCGATATGGGGGGTTGCGATCGTCATCGTGAATCACCTGCGAACCGTGGACACCCAACTCCACGAGATTCTACCGCGCTACTCAGCGATGCCGGTTGAACTGATCACGGAAAGATTGCTCATTGAGCCCAACCATGTATTTATTATCCCGGCGCAGCGTGATTTGCACGTGCTTGATGGGGAGTTCCGGCTAATGCCGATTTCAAAGCCCAGGGGATGGCCGGACGTGATTACGGTTTTCCTGCGCTCCCTAACGCAACACTGGGATGGTAAACTGATTGCGGTTATTGTCTCTGGTTATGATGGAGATGGGGCCGCCGCGCTCTGCGGCATCAAAGACGTGGGGGGCATTACCATTGCCCAGCAGCTCGACACCGCCGGGCAGCCAGATATGCCGAAGAGTGCCATCGCAAGTGGGTGCATTGATTTTATTCTTTCGCCTGAGAATATAGCGAAAAAACTGGTGCAAATTGCGGCCGCGGTTGCATAAACGGTTACTTCCACTAAAAGCTGGTTTTGAAAGCTGTTTTCATTTCCCATTATATTTGATAGGAATTCGCTTTATGGCCCAATGCTTTCACTTGTCGCGTTGCGGTAAGTGGGCATCAGGCGCGTTCAGGAATCAATTCGATGTGGCAACGCTCAATGCGAGACACTTACATAAAAAAGGACCCCACTTGAGATGAGCAGGAGCCATAGAAACAGATCAACGATCTGGGGGGCTCTGATTCCATATAGCCAATCATCCAATTGGGTCGCAATCCTAATCCATCGTGGCCTATATTGGTCTAAAACCACCACTCGACTGTCAATCGCCTTTGCGGCTCTGCGGCCGCTTTCGACGGCGCCTTCAATACTCCATACTTGAGCTTGCGTCTTCGTGTGGGCACCAGCCAAAAACAGATTCCCAACCGGCGTTACCTGAGAGGGTAAATATGCTTCGGTATTGGTTGTATTGACCCATTTCGGTTGCAGGGGCTTGATTCCATCATTGGAGAACTTCCACTCATGCCAGACTTCAATGCCTATAATTGGAAAGTCTTTCAATGCTCGGCCATTATTGGCTGCTTTGATTAGTTCGTTCAGGGCTCCACAGCTATATATCTGAGCTTTAATCTCCTCGATGAATTCTTCCTTTGTGCAATTTATTCACTGCCTTCTGGTAGATTCTTCCCGGGACGCCACTGATGCAGGAGGTGCCCGTCCAAAGAGACTTAATGTTGTTTCCCAAATCCACCCCTTTGTCCCAGACCTGCTCTTCGGCAAAAAGGGTCAGGTTAAATTCGGAATCACTTACCACGACGGCTGTGCGCACGCGGGGGAATCTGATCACATCGGAAAATGCCAGCCGGAAAGAGACCTGAGTGTGTGGGCCGCCTTGAATCAGGGGCTTAAACAACTTTAGCTGTTCCTGCCGCTCAAGTTCAGGGTCCGTGCTTAAAATCTCCGCTGTGGTGAAGGGATTGATCGCTAGAATATAAGCGTCGGCTTGGATTCTTTCCCCGGCACAAAAAGCGGAAACAATACGGGCCCCGTCGAACTCTAGTCTTGCCAGCGGTTTCTCCCAATAAAATTTCACGCCTTCCTCCCTCAGGTATTTAACCCAAGGGTTAAACCAGTATTCACTACTCGGGCCTTTGAATAACAGCCAGCCGATTCCGGCGCCCTGCGTCCACGCGGGGCCATCCTGGTCCGCTTTATGTTGGTGGGGCGGTTTTGACGTCAGTTGTTTTCGGAAGAAATCACCGGCAGTTCGTAAGGAAACTTTGGGCCAATCCGATCCAATCCAGGGACCAAAACAAGAACGCCACGCTCGATAAGCTTTGCCTTCTAGCAAAGGCTTCCAAGCCTGCGCTGCATTGATCTTATCATATTCAATCTTACTTCGGTTGTCAGAAGTCCAGGTTTTCAGCATTAGGTAACCCCATTTTATGAATTCCCATGTATTCATGCCGAACATCTTGGCGATGCTTTTGAAGCCATCGTAAAAATGAGCTTTATCGGTGTCCGGGAAGATCCCAAAATCAAGGGGGCGCGAGAGCGCCAAATCATAGATGCTTCCTTTTTCATTCAATGGAATGTGCTTCATTATATCAAAAGCATTATGATACCAGGGCCCCATGCCGTGCCACGAATACTCCGTAGGCATGTTGTTCTTATGGAGGCGGGAACTTCTGAAGAAGCCACCTGGCTGATCGGTGCTTTCATACACGGAAACGCTATGGCCTAAACGAATTAATTCATGGGCGGCACTTAACCCGGATATACCTGCCCCGAAAATAGCGATTGATTTCATGGGTCTTCTTTCTTGTATCGTGAGTATTTGGGCGTTTGACCAGTGTGTTCTCCCAACCGCGTTGCCAGCCCGCCGGTGCGGACTCATGGAGGTCGGCTTCAACATTGATGATGACATCCACGCGGTTGCCAATCATGCCTTGGTCCGCCTGCTTCCCTACTACCTATCGCTTCGAGCCGCGAAATCCGCCCATGAAATAAATGATCAGGCAGATCACTAGAATCAGGCCGAGCCCGCCACCGCCATAAACCGGGCCACCCATGTAAAACCCGCCACCACCGAACAGGAGGAGCAAAACCACTATGAGTAATATCATATTCATGCGGGTAAGGTAACACCCGCTGGCACCTTTGCTATGGGGTCTTCACCCCATCGTGCGTCGTGCGGGTAACAGGTTAGCGCGTAGAGTTCGCCGCTCTCCACGCGCGGGGTATCCGCCGCCGGTGGCGGCGTGGCAGGCCGGGGCACGTGTCCAATCTTAGCAGGCGCAACGGTAGCTTTCACTGGCCCCAGAAGAGGATCGTCATGGCTTGGATTCCAGCTTATCAAGCAGAACATACCAACCATTGGCAGTCCGGCCCTGGATTCCAAGTTGATAAACAGGGTCTGCATCTTTTCGATCCAAGAACAGGCCAACCGCCAGTTTGTAGGTCCCCCACGGGATGGCCGGGCCTTTGATCGTGACGGTTTCCTTGGTGCTTACGTCCGGCCTCCAAGTTTTGGGAAGACTGTCGGTCAGCCAACATTTTTCGACAACCTGATCCTTCTGGTTCAGCAGGGCGATGGCCACTTGGCAGGGTTCGTAGAGGGGAGCGACGCCATCGTTCAGCCACTGCCATTGGATGGAAAACGGTTTCCTTGGCTCGATCCGGGCGGGGAGCGTCGCCTGTTGCAGAATAAAATGATAGCCGACTTTGTTGCCCAGTTTTCGGCAGAATTCGGGATTCTCCTCAAAGATCTTCGCGTTCCACTGCATGTAACTTGGTTTGCCTGCCTTGAAGTAGGTGTCCAGCAGCAGATCAGGTTTCCACCAGCCGCGCTTCTTCATTTCGGCATAGCCATCGCAATACTCGAAAACGGCGGGGGCGTGGCCGTAGGCCCGGAAACATTCGGAGCCGTCCTTGGACCACACACTTAAGATGCCATCCCGGCGCATGCCGGCACCCTTGCTGACCGCCCAATCATAGACTTTGTCATACATGCTGCTCCCCCAGACGATCATGAGCTGAGAATAGGGAAACGCCTCGATGTACGGCAGGAGGTAGTTGGTCTTCAGGTTGTCCGGCGGCGTGAGCATGATGCCGGGGGCCTTGAGCATGCCGATGTGCCCTTCACCCCAGTTGCCGTAGGAGCGGATATCGAGGAAGGCAATGTCCGGGTTGCCGTCATAGCGCTTGCCCAGCGCTTGGACGAACGCCTTGAGCTTCTGGAGAAAGACCGGATCATCCCAGGTCTTGGGGATGATTTGCTGGCCGGTGGGCGAGGAGTCGTCGGGAACCGCCAGCGGGACCGCTCCCGCGTCGAAGACCCATTTCGGCGTGACGTACTGCCCCAACCCCGTGCTGACGCTCATCACGCCGAAGGCGGTCTTCTTGCCATGGCGTTTGAATTGGTTAATGAAGCCGTCAATCTCTTTCCAGTTGTACTGACCTTCCTGGGGCTCCAGGACCGACCAAGCCCACCGCGTGTAGCCAATGCCGATGTGGTCCTTGGTGTATTTATCGGAGCCGTAGTACTGCACCCAGCCTTTGCCAGGATTAAGCAGCATGGTGTCGTCTGTGGCCGGGCGGATGACGACGGTGTCAGGGTTGGTGGTGGCATCGGACTTTAGGACCGCGCCCAGAGCGTTCAGGGCATACCATCCCAAGATCAGAGAATGAATGAGAGTTTTCATGACACTGATAGGAAATTGCTTTTTGGCACATTGGATGCTATCACTTGTCGCGTTGCGGTAAGCCGGAGATAAGCCGAATGGGTACCACCCTGTCCAAGTTGCTTGATCAGGGGGTATCGTCCTGAACCTACCTTTTGGCCGAATTTAAATAACATATCCGACATGTGCTTCCCGAACACTACCGAAGATAGGGCTGTTAGTGCAATCTGTTTTGATTCCAGACCGGGCGCTACTTCATCTTCGACTTAAGCCTGATCATTTTTCCAGCCACCATGAAGTTGCCATTCCCAAGATGATGAATCGTCCTTGGTTTTTTCACGGCGGGGTTGATCTATGCTTTGATGACTTCCACGACAAACATGCAATACTTGGCCACCATTCTGGTATCCACAACGCGGCATTCGAGCTTTGCATAGCACTCTTCGATCAAAGGCGCCCCAACTCGCGACGCAGGCTTTGATGTCAGGCAAAACTGCTTAAACTTGTCGATAGTCGCTCCTGATGTATTGCCGCAACCCACCACCTTTTCAGCAAGCTCTACCGTGGGGATGTTAATGACACATTCCTTGGTCGCTTTCAGCAGACCAAAGGAATAGTTCCGATTGCTGATGATGCAACCGACCAACGGCGGCTCAAACTCCATCATGGTGTGCCACGACATAGTCATAATGTTTGCACGTCCATTACGGGCAGTCGTGACCAAAACAACTGGCCCCGGTTCCAGCAACCCATAGACCTTGGATAGCGGATAGGATTTTTTAGCCATGGTGGTTAGGAAAAACCTGGTTCCTGTGGCATGACCATGTTCATCCGGCCATCGGATTGTGGACGCATATGTTTATCCAGAGTCTTCAGCCCTTGTTCGGAATTATACTCCAATATGGGACACAGCGTCTCTGGTTGGGACGCGACGCAATGGGGCGCTACGGTCCATGGACTGGTTATGTGGGGCACGACCATGACGCCGGGATATTGGCGGACCAGCTTGCAGACTTCCAACCATTCGGAGATACCGCCGCACCAAGTCGGGTCGGACTGCACAAAGTCCACGCATTTGCGGTCGAGAAACGCTTTGACGGCCCACCGGGTGTACCAATGTTCGCCGCCGGCGATGGGCAGGCCCGTTTCGCCTTTGATCCGCGCGTAGCCATCCACGTGCTCGGGGCAGATGGGCTCTTCGATCCAGAACGGCTTGAAAGGGGCCACCGCCTTGCAGAGGCGCAGCGAATAATCCACGTCGTCGCTGTAACGAATGCTGTGATTGTCGAACATCAGTGTCGCGTCGGGCAATTCTTCCCGCAGCGCGCGGACAAGCTCGACGTTTGCTTTGAAGCCCGCCTCGCCATCCTGCGCACCCTTGGCGAAATACCATTTTTGGCTGCGATACCCGCGATCATAGGCGTCGCGTGCTTTCCGCTTCGCCTCCATGGGCTCAATCCCCACTTCGCCCGGTCGCCAGTAAACTGCCACCTGCGCTCGTTGGGCCGGACCGATAATTTGGTACGCGGGCTTCTGCAGCAGCCTGGCGCGCAAATCCCACAGCGCGGTATCGGCGGTGCTGAACCCGATGAATAAGCGGCCCGTCTCCGTGTGCCGACTACCCCGCACTTTGTTTAAGCGCAACTCTCCCGTAAGCGGATCACGCATCTCGCCGAATTCTTTGGCCTTCCCGGGGAAAATACCTTCCCAAAGGGTGGCACCCCCTAACGTGAAATCGAGGGGATTCTGGCCAATCAGCAGTTCGCGAATTTTTGGGAGATGCTTTGCGAGGGCGGGAAGGTTTTGATTCCCACTCCCAGTCGCCGTCCCAATAACACCATTATCCGCCTCAATCGCGACGCCTTTGACGATCCGTACATCCTTGATCGTGACAGATGGATCTTTGGCCAGGGTTTTGGTTTGCGCGATCAGTCCACCGGCCAGGAGCGCGGTGGTCTCGATGAACCTCCGGCGGTTAAACCCGGCTGCCAACGGTTTTAGGTGTGGTTCCATAAATCAATAATCTTGGCAAAGGTGTTCTTCTTGGGTTCCAGAACGTATTACGGATAGAACTTTGCTTTTTGACACGTTGATTTGGGTTTGGTGGAAGGGAGTGGAGGAATAGCTGTGAGACCGGCGAAATAACCCTCCCACGCCCCGGCGAGGAATAGGCATTCAGGGGATTTGTCGTCGTCGAAGCGATCGGGCCCGGGGCTGGTCGCGCACACGCCAGAGACGCACAACGCAATCGCCATTCCGATGAGGATGTGATGGGTTCGGATGATTCTTGGCATGGTTTGTAACTCCTTTCTCTTGTTGCCGAACAATCTTATTGAACGAACTTTTTGTTCGTTGTTTTCGGTTTCCAATTTTTTGTCATGCTGCCGATAATCCCTAAAAAGGCGCTTCCGGTCAATGCGAAATGGCGATTACGAAATCATGAGGGTGTGTGACCGGAGAATAACCCAAAATTAAACCGCCTGTAGAAACAGGTATTT
>JBAXGN010000067.1 GCA_037139415.1 Verrucomicrobiota bacterium
AAGTGAGCGTGACCAATCCGGCGGTGAGTTGCGGCAACCAAGGGGATTACTATAACGTGGTGGTCAGCAACGCCTATGGCACCGCCATTGCTGGCCCCGCTTATCTCGGCGTCACCGACAGCCGGTTGCCAGGGTTCACTCCGGTGTTGGTGCATATCACCAACACTGTGGACAAAGGTTCCAATGTCACCCTGAGTGTGGGGGTATTGCACACCTGTAATGAATCGTATCGTTGGTATTTTGGTCCCGACCGATTGACTGCACAGACAACCCCGACCTTATCCCTGACCAATGTGGGGCTGAACCGGGCGGGCACCTACTTGCTGGAACTGTCCAATGCCAACGGAACTGCTTTGGGCACTGCTATGACGCTGGTCGTGCAGTACACCGTCACGAAACCCGCCATCAAGGTGGAGGAGAACAAGTTCACGCTGGCGGTGGAGGCAGAGCCGGGCCGGGCCTATTGGCTGGAGGTGCGCGATTCGTTGTCTTCCGGTACTTGGACCGTCATTCGCGGGGTAACCAATACCAGTGGTTCCACGCAGCTTTTGGATACCAATGCGGCCGCCCAGCATCGCTTCTACCGAATCGGAAGCGCCTTGGTACCGTAGGCCGAATTTGTTTCCCTTGCAGAATTGGCCCGATCGTAGTTTCATAATCACATGAAACGAGCGCAACGTTTAACCGCAGCCACGTTATTAGTGGCCTGCTTGACCTCATTCACCATGCAAGCCGCCAATGAATCGCTGGCCTTTGTAGGCACGTACACCAAGAAAAGCAAAGGCATCTATGCCTATCGCTGGAACGCCGCCGATGGCCGGCTTACCGAAATCGGATTGGCGGCGGAAACCACCAATCCAAGTTTCCTGGCCATTCATTCCAATCGAAAATATCTCTATGCCATCGGCGAAATCTCGGGTGGCGGAAAGAAAGGCGCCATCACCGCCTTCGCCATTGATGCCGCCAACGGCAAGCTCACTCAGCTCAACCAACAGAACACCGGGGGCCCCGGCCCCTGCCACGTGGCGGTGGACCAACGCGGCTTGTGCGTTGTGGCTGCCAATTACGGCGGCGGCAGTGTGGTATCGCTGCCCATCAAGGCGGACGGAACGCTGGGCGAGGCAGTGTCATTTTTTCAACATGAAGGATCGAGCGTAAACAAACAGCGCCAGAGCGGCCCGCATGCCCATGCCTGCAACCTCTCGCCGGATAACCGGTTCGTGTTCGTTTGCGACCTGGGCCTGGATAAGATCATGTGCTACCAGCTTGATTCCGCAACGGCGAAACTGACGCCAAACGATCCGCCCTTTACCACCGCTGAACCCGGCGCCGGCCCGCGCCATCTGGCGTTCCACCCTACCGGCAAGTTTGCCTACGTGATCAACGAGCTGGGGAACACCATGACGGCGTTTGAATATGACGCGCCCCACGGCTCGCTGAAAGCCATCCAATCGCTTTCCACGTTACCCGCTGGATTCACCAACAAGAGTAGCTGCGCAGAGGTGGAAGTACACCCCTCCGGTAAATTCGTCTATGGCTCAAACCGGGGGCATGACAGCATCGTGGTGTACGCGGTGGACCAAAACAACGGTAAACTGACCTTGGTGGAACATCAATCCACACAGGGACGCGCCCCGCGATTCTTCGGCCTCGATCCTTCCGGCCAATGGCTGCTCGCCGCCAATCAGGACACGGATAATATTGTCGTCTTCCGCGTGGATACCGCCACCGGCAAGCTGACTCCCACCGGACAAAATATCCAGGTGGGTGCGCCGGTATGCATCAAATTTCTGCCGGTACGATGATCTGCTTGGCCCGGATTTTCTCATGGCAGCTTAAATGGGCCGCACCGGGTAGCCGTCGAGGTAAGGAGACGGACCGTGTGAACCCCTTGATAATCCGTCTCCTCACCTCGACGGCTACAAAGGCAGGTGCGTAATGCGGGCTGGTGGTTGATGGCGGATTATTGAACTCAGCATTATGTTTTCCAAGTGGATTAAATTCTTCATCGGTCTGCTATTGCTGCCGGTTTGTTACGGTGCGGGCAAGACGCTTTGGCTCACACTCAAAGCCAGCGGCAGCGCGGATACCACCTGGATTCCCATGTTGGCCGGTGCCGCCTGCTGGTTGGTGGTGTTCATCCTGCTGCCTGCGCCCATGTATATTTATGTGTTCGGCCACGAACTGACGCACGCCGTCTGGGCAATGTTGTTTGGCGGACGTGTCAAAAAATTCAAGGTTTCCTCCAATGGCGGCCATGTGGTGGTCACCAAGGATAACTTTATCATCACATTGGCACCGTACTTTTTCCCAATTTACGCGGCACTGGTGATATTGCTTTTTGGCGTCGGTCACCTGGTTTGGAACCTTCAGCCCTATCAGGTCTGGTTTCACCTCCTCTTGGGAATTGCCTATTCCTTCCACGTCACCCTGACCTGGCACATCCTAAAAACGCGGCAGTCAGACATCACCTCCCAAGGGTATATTTTCTCCGCCGTGATCATTTTTCTGGGAAATGCGCTGGTGCTCCTGATTGCATTGCCGCTGTTGACCAAGAATGTCGGCCTCGACATGGTGGCCCGTTGGTGGTTCGATGCGACGTTCGATTTTCTGGATTATGCCAGAATGTTCCTGGCGGCACACATGAAGTGATTGGCGGGACGAATCAGTGACGCAGGCATGCCTGCTGTATCAACCCGCAAACATCGGTTGCTTCGATCACCGTCTTTCCGCAAAGCTCTGAAGCCGCCGCCACCAGCACCGGCCAATCCTGGGAATCCTTTGGTCGGCAGCCATGCGACCCTTTCACCAAACCGGCATCAAGCGGAATAACGTCCATCAACATCCGGAACCTCAACTTTTTCTGCAGTAACCGCCAGAGGATCTTGAGTTGAATGGCGGGTGTTGCGGGATCGAGAAAAAGTTCCACTGGGTCATACCCCGGCTTCCGGTGGATATCCACCGTCCGCGCGAAATCCGGGGCCTTGCCATCCTCCTGCCAATAGTAATACGTGAACCAGGAATCTTCACGGGCGATGGCCACCAAATCTCCCGCGCGCGGATGTGCCAGCCCCGATTTCTGTTTGCCGGCCTCATCCAACACCTGCTCGACGCCTGCCGTGCTTTCCAGCAACGCCCGCACCTCACTCAGTATGGCAGGATTGTTCACATACACATGTGCCACTTGATGATCCGCCACCGCAAACGCCTGGCTGGCTCCGGCATCCAGCAATTCCAGCCCCAACTCCTCCTTAATCGCCAGCCAGCCGCGCGCACGAAAGAGGCGGTTCAAGTGGATGGGTGCAGTCACCGGAGTAATGCCGTATTCAGAAAGCAACCGAACACCCACCCCTTGGCGATCAAAGAAACGCAGCAGGTCCCCCACCATCGCATCCACGCGTTGCAGGTCCTTTTGAATTTCCAGGTGGCTGGGTCCCAATCGTTGCAGGTTGTAATCCAAGTGCGGCAGATACACCAGGTTCAGATCCGGTGTGTAATGGGATTCAATCCATTTGGCGGCCTCGGCAATCCAACGTGAGGCGGCCTCCGGTGCTCCTTGTGGTGACTTCACCCCCGCTGCCGGCCCCCAAAAACCTGGGAACGGGAATTCGCCCAGGTCCCGTTTGATCTCCGGTCGAAGGGAATAAGGCCAAGCGTAAATATCAAACACCTTGCGGCCATCGGCGGGATACATGGGGCGCGGTGTGATGGACCAATCCGCGCTGGAATACATGTTATGCCACCAAAAGAGTTTGGCGCAGGTAAAGCCCGGACGTTCCCGACGCAAAAGCTCCCAAACCTTGTTCGCTTGAACCAAATGGTTGGATTGCTTCCAAAACTGAACTTCGGCGAGTTCCCGGTTGTACCAGCCATTGCCAACAATCCCGTGTTCGGTGGGCGGTTTCCCCGTCAAATACGTGGCTTGGGCGGCACAGGTGACGGCGGGCAGAACCGGCGCAATGGACGTCACCGCCCGCGATGCGCAAAATGCGTTCAGATTCGGCGTCGCCATCCCGAGCAACCGCCGGGTCAAACCCACCACATTAATGACCGCAATTCGTGCCATGAAACTGGAGCGAGTCTAACCCAAACCCCGCCGACGGTCCACGGTTACCATTCATAAAATTCTTGGCGACATCGGTGTTTATCGGTGGTTTATTCCCCGGTTTTTTACCACGGATTACTCGGACGGCACGGATAAAGACCGGCTCAATGCGGAGTGCGGAACCCTCGATTGCGGAACTCTCGAATTCGGATTGCGGATTTCGGAATGCGGAATACCGGACCGGTGTATGGTCTTATCTGTGGTCGGGTAGGGTGAATAGCTGGGGGTATTATGCAAACCCATCCCCATCTACTGCTGCGGCAGGGCAATCACGGGTTTGCCCCCCCCATTTGGTCGCTTTTTGCCACGAGTCATACCAGGGTGGCGGCATGAAGCGTGGGTTTAGTACATGCCGAACCGGACCAAGACGATAGACTTCGCGGTATAGCCGCTCCTGGGCGGCGAAATACTGGTCCACCAGCGCGAGCGCGGCGGGTGTCCACTCGTTGACTTTGGGGTTGCCGATGGCGCGATCCAGTGTTTCCAGTTCCACCTTGCTGCGCCAATGCTCGATGCGCCACGTTGGTTTCACTTCCGCAGATAGCCGGGCCAATTCCACGGCGGCAGCGGGTAGCGGAACGCGCTTTCGCTCGCCCCAGAGGCTTAACCATTGCGCCCACTCCGTCGCCCGCTCCGGGGATGCGCCGAAGTAGTGTTGCGCATAGGCCTGCAAGGCGGTGTTGGCATCTTTGAACTGACTGCTACCCAGGCCGGCCAACAGCAGCTTATTGCAGTCGTCCAGAACCCCTTCGCTGTAGGCCTGAAAACCTTCAAACCCGCGCGCCTGCAGCTCGCGCAAAGTGTTCGGTAAGCGCTTGGGTGCGATCACCGCCCCGAGGCGGCCATAGACGTCCATGTCGCGCTGATCGCCATAGCCGATATGCACAAACGCCAGTTTGCGGCATCCGACGGGCACCTCCACCTCCTGCGGGTGGATCTGGCCGTATTCGATATGCATCGTCATGGCCTTGAGCCAGCCGGGCGCTTCCTTCGCCGACCATTCGTTGAACTGACGGTGTTCCTCCGGCGTCCACCACCAGGAGCAGAACCACGGTTCAATGCCGGGATGCCGGCGCTGGGCGATGGCGTGTATGTCCTTCATCAGCCGCGCAAAGGTCAAAATCCAAGGCCGGCATTTTTCGCAGTCGCAGCCGCCGTAATCGTAGGCAAAGGCCGTGAAGGCGCTGAACTGTATCCCCGCATCCGCAAGGTCATTGAACCAGCGTTCAAAGTTGGTGAGGATCAGTTGGCGCGCTTCCGGATTGCTCGGGCAGATCAATTGGCCGAAAATATTTTTGTTTTGGGTCGCCGCATAATGCGGGCGCAATTGGTCCAGGTACACGTGATTGGGTGTGACAATCAGGTTGAGTTTGCGCGGCCAGAAATGCCTTTTTCTTGCGGTCGAGTTGTTCCTTGGCCAGGTCCCACGCGGCATCAGAGGTGTATGGATTGCAGATGTCGGTGGTGGTGATCCAGTCGCCGTAGCGGTTGAACCCCATCCATTTCAGCTCGGCGAGATATGCCGCCATCTCGCGCGGCCCCATGGCCTCATAGGCATTGCCAAAGTGGGCTGGGCAGTAGCATTCGCGAACCGGAAACGCCGCCGACAGTGCGGTGGTAGCGCTGTATGCCAGCGGCATCAGCACCAGGCCAGCGAGGGCGGAAATAAAGTATGACATATTTCGCACTGGAACCGATCAACCATGGCCAGCCGCCGTAAAATTTCCAAGCAGTTTTTAGCCTCAAAATTTCACCTACGACTCGAACCGGCTACTCGCGGATCGGAAACCGACCGACCACTTATCGAATCAGTTTAACGTTTGACCCAAGCGCGATGGTGCAATATGCTTATTTTTGTTCTAACTTGTAGGGTGGGAAATCCTGTGGATATCACGAAACAAACCATGGTCAGAATGATCATCGCGCTGCTCATCCCGATTATGAGCATCACCGGTTATGCCCAAAACCAAGTGGTCGCGTGGGGGAACAACGCGAACGGCCAAACCGATGTCCCCAATGGCTTGACCAATGTCGTAGCCATAAAAGCGGGTTACCATCATAGCCTTGCCTTATTGCGAAATGGAACCGTCGTTGCGTGGGGAAGCAACGCTTATGGCGAGCGTGCTGTTCCAGCCGACGCTACCAATGTCATTGGCCTGGCGGCAGGCACGGGGCACAGCATGGCTTTGCGCGCCGACGGCACGGTGGTTGGTTGGGGGCTCAATGGGTGGCTGCGAACCAATACTCCCCCGGATTGGACAAATATCGTCGCGATCTCAGGCAGCATATCGCACTATCTGGCATTAAGAGCCGATGGCACATTCCTCGGAATGGGAGACGATTACCAAGGGGCGGCGAATATGCCAGCGGGAATGAGCAATGTGATTCAAGTGGCAGCGGGCGGTCATTACAGCATGGCATTAAAAGGAGACGGGGGTATTTTTGGGTGGGGGCGCCGCTTTGAATTGGAAACGAATGGTGTAATTCCAATATCGAAAGCCATCTCGGTTGACGCCAATGCAGAACGCTATATGGCCCTCTGTGCCGATAACCACGCGGTGTCGGGGCATGTGTTATACAATGAGAAAATTGCTCCAGAAAATTTTTCGAGTGATGCAGTAGGTATCGCGGCGGGATCCAGTCACGGCTTATCCATTAATAATGATCACACTGTATTCGCGTCAGGCGCCAGTCCGGTTGCTGCCCTTGATGTTCCCAGTGGATTGACCAATGTCGTCCAGGTTTCTGGGGGAGAAAACTTCAGTCTGGCACTCATAGGTGATGGGCTGCCTTTCATCATTACTCCCATTATTCAACGCACCATAAATCTCGGCTCGACAACCTGGTTTCACGTTTCTGCGACTGGTGCGCTGCCGTTAATGTATCAATGGCGGCTAAACGGCACAAATCTACTGCATGCAACCAATGCCTTATTAAGCCTTGAGAACCTTCAGTTTTCCCAGTCGGGTTCGTATTCAGTGGAAGTCAGTAACAAATTTGGCTTGGTGCGCAGTCCCGAGGCTATGCTAACGATTACCAGCAACTTGAACTCACCAACACTCAACTCGTTTGTGAAGTCGAACCGTCTTAACACGTTTCATTTCAGCTTTTCCACTCAACCCGGAGTCAATTATGCCGTTGAATGGAGTGACACCCTGCGTTGGACCAATCGTCCTTCATGGGAAATATTCACCAATTTAACGGGCTCCGGTTATTCGGTTCCCGTGATTGATCACAGCGCAACGAATCGTTTCCGCGCATATCGCGTACGAATTCCATAGCATTCTTAGACCACCGAATTTGATGCATCACTTTTCACGATTTTCATTGAGTTTTTTGGCCGAAGCCCATAGAAATGCCCCAACACTTATGCGAAACACCTTTATTTTGGTTGGTATTTTGGCCGGGGCGACCCTGATGGGCGCCGAAACCGTGAGCAAGCCCGTTGCGCAAGCGCCGGATGTGGCGGCCCCTAAAATGGGCACCAACGGCCAGGTGCAAGTGAACTTCCAGCGGGCCCACGAAAGTTTCGTGAAGATTGCCACGGCGGGCAGTACCGACTTGGTATTCCTGGGCGACTCCATCACCGCCGGCTGGAATGGCAAAAAGGACATTTGGGAGAAGTCGTTTGGCAAATATCGCCCGGCCAACTTTGGCATCGGCGGGGACCGCACCCAGCATGTGCTCTGGCGCATCACCAACGGCGAACTTGACGGCATCAAACCCAAGGCGGCCGTCCTGATGATTGGCACGAACAATTCGGGTTCCGACTCAGCCGAGGGGATTGCCAGCGGCATCACCAAGATCGTTCAATACATTCATACCAAGCTGCCCGGCACCAAAGTGCTGTTGCTGGCCGTCTTTCCGCGCGGCGAGAAACCCAATCCACAACGGGAAAAGCTCAAGCAGGTGAACAGCATCATTGCCAAGCTGCATGACGGGAACACCGTGTATTACCTGGATATTGGCGACAAGTTTTTGCAAGCCAATGGCATGTTGACCAAAGAGATCATGCCTGATTTTCTCCACCTTTCCGCCAAAGGCTACCAGATCTGGGCTGATGCCATCACCCCCACGCTGGCGAGTCTGATGAAATAAGGGCGAAGCGGAAAATTCCTCGCGATACCGCCTGATTATTTGGTCAATTTTGAGCTGATTTTCGCTATTACGTCCTGATCATCAATTAGTTAATTGTTATGGCCGCGTAATGGTGCTTATTTCAATTTTATCATAAAAATGAAATAATGCTGCATTTGGTGATGTTTGAATGAAATAACAAACCTCTTTATTTCAGTTCTTGCGTTAAAAATGAAATAAGGCTATTCCTTATTTCCATTGTGAATTCAGAAAACGAGATTCAGGCTGAAGTTCGTAAGTCAGGCCGATGGGTAACGACCTTGGAAGGCTACCGGGCTTTTCATCCCAATCCGTTACCGCCTGCGATCAATTGGTCATCGCAATTAGCTTCGGCTTTGGCGGATGCTTCGTTATTGATTGGGCGTCTGGCTGGCGAGGGCAAGCGCCTGCCAAGTCCACACATTCTCATTCGGCCATTCATTCGCCGCGAAGCCGTGTTGTCCAGTCGCATTGAAGGTACCCAAGCCACCTTGGGAGAATTATTGGCCGCTGAAGCCGGGGCGAGTATCAAGCGTAGCCCGGACGATTTGCGGGAGGTGGCAAACTATGTGACCGCGCTTGAGTATGGCATTGAGCGCCTTAAGACATGGCCGCTCTCATTGCGGTTGGTGCGCGAACTGCACGAGCGATTAATGACAGGTGTGCGCGGGAGCCATGCCACTCCCGGGGAGTTTCGCCGTTCACAAAATTGGATTGGAAAGCCGGGGGCGACACTTAACCAGGCGTCCTATGTGCCACCACCACCTGATGCTTTGGGTGACCAACTCGCAAATTGGGAGCGCTTCCTCCATGATCGTACCCAGCCTCCGCTCATCCATGCGGCGATGATGCATTACCAGTTTGAGGCCCTTCATCCGTTTCTGGATGGCAATGGACGGGTGGGGCGTCTGCTTATTACACTGCTGCTTTGTGAACGTGAAATGTTGCCCGCGCCGCTGCTGTATCTTTCCGCGTTTTTTGAAGCCACCCAAGACAGTTACTACAATGGGTTGAGCAGAGTGACTGAGCATGGTGACTGGGAAGGCTGGATTCAATATTTCCTCAATGGTGTGGCCCGTCAGTCGGAAGATGCTCTTAGCCGGGCTGAACGCATCAACCAACTCCTGGAGATGTGGTGCGGGTTATTGGTTGGCAAAGCAAATGCGAATGTTGCGCTTCAGATCATTGACCTGCTCGGTGCGAATCCCTTCCTCACGCCGCGCGGGGTCGAACAAAAGCTTGGGTTTGCGTACAACACGGTGATGCGCGCTATTAAACGGTTGCAGGAGCATGGCATTATCACGGTTACCACCGAAGCCAGACGTGACCGGGTCTTTTGCGCCAAAGCGTTGCTCGACATTCTTGAGGAGCCCGCTCGTCTGATACCCAGCGAGCCTTCCATCAGGGATCAGCAAAGGCAGCAAGGAATGTAATGGTTTACTTCCAGTGGACAAGTTGGCGAGTGCGGTTCACTATCGGTCAACCATTATGGATAGAGAGAAACTCGATGAAAACGCATCTGCTTATTCTCGTTACCGCCCTAGCAACCAGCGGCTTTGCCGCCCAGAACCTGACGCTGGCCACGCGCGGGCAACCTGCCGCTTGCACCATCGTGCGGCCAGCCAACGCCTCGCCTTCCCAGGTGTACGCCGCTGAGGAATTCCAGAAATTCACCGAGCAGATGACCGGCGTAAAATTGCCGATCATCACCGACGATGCGCCGCTGCCGGAGCGCGCAGTTCTAATCGGCATAACCCGTTATACGGCGGGCATGTCGCCTGTGGCCATGGATTTGAAGTCGTTTGGGGACGATGGCTTTCGCCTGATATGTTGTCCGCCTTACCTGCTGATCATCGGCGGCCCGGTGCGTGGCACACTCTATGGCGTGTATGAAACTCTCGAACGTTTTGGCGGCTGCCGTTGGTACACCACCTGGCACAGCGTCATCCCCAAGCTCGATTCCTGGAGTATGCCGCCGTTCGATGAAACGCAGAAACTCGCCTTCGCCATGCGCGAACCGTTCTGGTTTGATATGTTCGATGGCAACCTGGCTGCCCGCAACAAGGCCAACGGCAATTCCATGCGCCTGACCGAGAAGCATGGCGGCAAAATCCGATTTGGTGGCGGGCTCTTTGTGCATACGTTCAACTCCCTGTGTCCGCCGGAGGAGTTTTTTGCCACGCATCCCGAGTATTTCAGCGAGGTCAACGGTCAGCGGACCAAAGATCATTCCCAGCTTTGCCTCGCCAACCCGGAGGTCTTGAAGATTGTCACCGGGCGCCTGCTGGCGCGCATCCGCAAGGATCCCGGCGCGAAGCTGTTCAGTGTCAGCCAGAATGACTGGCATGGCTTCTGCACCTGTGCTGTCTGCAAGTCGCTGGATGACCGGGAGGAGTCACATGCCGGTTCGCTGATTCATTTTGTGAACCAGGTGGCGGAAGCGGTGGAGAAAGAGTTTCCGGAGGTGTGGATCGAGACACTGGCCTACCAATACACGCGCAAGCCGCCGAAAACCATCCGCCCCCGCCACAACGTCGTGCCGCGCCTGTGTTCCATTGAATGCGATTTTTCCCATGCGCTCGACCAGAGCGCGTTTGAGCAGAACCGGAAGTTCACCGGCGAAATCAAGGCCTGGAGCGCCATGACCGACAAGCTCTATGTGTGGGATTACACCACAAACTTCCGCCATTACATCGGGCCGTTCCCCAACGTGCTCGCGTTGCAGGGCAACGTGCAATTTTTCCGCGACCATCACGTCGTGGGGCTTTTCGAGCAGGGGGCCTATCAGGGACGGCATGGGGATTTCTCCGAACTCAAGGGTTGGCTGCTGGCCAAGTGGCTCTGGAATCCGGACCTCCCCGCCAAGCCGCTGCTGGATGATTTCTTTGCCGGTTACTACGGCGCCGCCGCGCCGCTGGTGCGCCAGTATTTTGATGAGATCCACACGTTCTATAATGATCCCACCAATAAACCGCTGCGTATCTTTGAGGATGTGAAGAAATCGGCCATCCCGGACAGCTTCTATGAACGCGCGGCCGGACTCTGGCAGCAGGCCGAGGCGGCGGTCAAAGATTCACCCGTCCACCGTTACAACGTCCGCATGGGTGCCATTCCCGTGCTGTACACCCGCCTATTGCGCCTGGCACCGATGGAAGACATCAAGGTTTGGGTCACCCAAAATCCCGGACAGTATGACGTGCCGCCGGAGCGTCGCGCGCTGGCCGCCGAATTACTGACGCGCTTCCGCGAGGCCAAAGACATCCGCATCTCCGAGAACAACGAAAGCCATCAAAAAGCGCTGGCGCAATGGATGAGCTGGACCAATCCTTTGCCCTCGGCTGCCGCCGTGCCCCAGGGGCGGGCCATCGTCGAGGATACCGTGCTCTCGCTCAGCAAGCGCGGGACCTGGGGTGACACTGTGACCGATCCGCTGGCGGCGGATAAATCCGCCCTGAAACTCTACAACACCCATTACGAATGGTGTGCCACCCTGCCGTTCAGCCGCGTGGCGTTTGATCCCGGCAAGAAATACCGTATCCGCATGAGGGTGCGCGTGGAAAAGGAACCGGGCAAGGACGGCGAAGCGTTCTGGGCGGGTGTCTATGATCCCGAACACAAAAAGAGCCACGGTGGTTGCGAACGCAAAACGACGGCGGTGGGTGACGGGTACACGTGGTACGACGTCGCCGAATGGGTGCCCGAACGCAGCCACTACTTCTGGATCGGTCCCGGCCGATTCGACAAAAACGTCCCGAATAGTTCCGCCATCAAAGCGGTGTACGTGGATCAGCTTGAGTTGATGCGACTTGATTGAGCCTCCGCTTTTCCCTTGCGCCAGACGGCAATCCGTCGTTTCCTTATTCCCATGCATACATATATGAATCTTCGCGCGCTTTGCGGTTTGGCCCTGGGCTGGATGCTCGGTGGCATGTTGATGGCCCAGAATGCGCCCACCCCGCAGGAACCCGCTCTGTTTCCCGGCAAACGTTCGGATTGGCACGGTTATGATCGCTACGAGTTTCCGCTGGCCGACAAGTCGCTCATTGTCATCCGGCCCAAGCAGCCGCTGCCCGGCAATCCGTGGGCGTGGAAGGGGGAATTCCTGGACGCCTTTCCCGGCACGGAAATCGCGCTGTTGGGCAAGGGATTCCATATCGTGCATTACCGGACACCGAACATGCTGGGCTGTCCGGACGTGGTTCAGCAATGGAACGCCGCCTATCAGGAATTGACGGAAAAACACCACCTTGCCAAAAAGATGGCCCTCATCGGGCTGAGCCGGGGCGGGCTGTACTGCTACAACTGGGCGGCGGCCAACCCGGACAAAGTGGCCTGCATTTATGCCGATGCCGCCGTGTGCGATTTCAAAAGCTGGCCTGGCGGCAAAGGCAAGGGCAAAGGCAGTCCGGGCGATTGGAAGCTGGTGCTGGACCGCTACCACTTCAATTCCGAGGCCGAGGCGCTGGCGTACAAGTTAAACCCGGTGGACAACCTGGCCCCGCTGGCGAAGGCGGGAATTCCGCTCATCCATGTGTATGGCGATGCGGATGACGTGGTGCCGTGGGAGGAAAACACCGGGATCATCGCCGAGCGCTATCGCAAGCTGGGCGGAACGATTGTCCTGATCGGCAAACCCGGCATCAAACATCACCCGCACGGCCTGACCGATCCCACCCCCGTCGTTGATTTCATCCTCAAGCACGCGGCGGGACGGTAGGGGTGGGAAGTTACATCCTTGGCGAGGTCGCCCTTCCGGCCAATCCTAAATGGGTTGCGTCCATGAAGCCCAATGGTTGGCCTGCCAAGGGGAAAGGGGGCGGCGGGACAAAATGGGACTGGTTTTGTACTGGTTTTTGACCGGGCCAGACCAACAACGTGGGATGGACAAAACCGCAATTAACCTGCTTTAACGGTTTGACTTGCTTGGCACCCGCTCCTAAATTGGATGACGATGTTGACGGCTGGTGCCAATTCGGCAAAGGGATTTGAGTCCTTTACCGCGAACGCCGACTCCCAACTTGCCTGGCGGCAAATTGCGGAGCCGGTGGAACCGTTTTTACTCGCAGTCGCCGGCCGCTTGCAAGATCAGGTGACGGCGTTTGATCCTGAAATTGCGACGTATGCGCGGTACGCGATCAGCAACCAGGGCAAGCAGATCCGCCCGGTTCTGGTGGGCTTGAGCGCCAGCGCCGCCGGCCGCCTCGAGGATGCTCACATCACTGCCGCCGTGATCATCGAGATGGTCCACCTGGCCACGCTCGTGCACGACGACATTGTGGATGAAGCGAATTTGCGCCGTGGCCGACCCACGCTGGCTTCCAACTGGGGCAATGAAATTTCCGTGCTGCTGGGGGACTGCCTGTTTGCCCATGCGCTCGTGCTGGCGGCCGGTTTTCCCACCACCGAGGTCTGTCGGGCGGTTGCCTCGGCCACCAACACGGTGTGCTCGGGTGAAATCTTGCAAACGCAGCGCCGCCAAAACTTCCAATTCAGCCAGGCGGAATATTTTAAAATCCTGGGAATGAAAACGGGCGAACTGTTCGCGCTGGCGTGCGACATGGGAGCCTTCCTGAGCGGCGCCCCCGGCCCGACCCGCACCGCGTTGCGCGAATACGGCATGGCGCTGGGCACCGCGTACCAGATTTACGATGATTGCGTGGATTTGTTTGGCACGGAAGCCGAAGTCGGAAAATCGCTGGGGACGGACCTGATCACTGGCAAGTTGACCCTTCCGGTGATTTTCCTGCTGGAAAGCCTGCCGGTTGCAGAGCGGACGCGCTGGCAGGAGCAACTGACAACTTGGGATGCCAGCCAGCTTGATGGCCTCCAAAAATTGCTACGGCAACACCAAGCGCTGCCGCGCACCCAGGCCGTCATCCGCAGGTATCTGGAGCATGCCCGTAGTTGTCTGAAGGGGCTGCCTGGCCAAAGCGGGACGGGTTTGGGCGGGTTGGCGGATTTACTGGAGCGCATGGCGCACGAGTTCGAGGAGGCGGGTTAACCAGTGATTATGGGGACGATGGTACCTGACAATAACGGTTCCGGGACACCGCCAGCCTCGGGGGATTCGGTTGCGGTTGGTCGCACCCAATTAGAGGACGAGGTGCTCGTGTCCCGCGCGCAGCGGGGTGAAGCCACTGCCTTTGAAGAATTGGTCCGCCGTTATCAGGATCGCATTTACTCGACGATCTACAACATGACGTCCAATCATGAGGACGCCGGGGATTTGGCTCAGGAAACGTTCATCAAAGCATACCGTGCGCTCAATTCCTTTAAAGGTGACTCGAGCTTCTACACTTGGATCTACCGTATCGCCATCAATAAAACCCTCAATTTCCTGAAGCAACGCAAGAATCGGGTGCTGATGAGTCTGAACGACCTGGATTTTAACGCCGAACATGATCCGGATATTGTGGCGCTGATTTCCGAAAAAACCCCGCGCCGCGATATCAACCTGGCGGAGTTACAGGAAAAATTGAACGCGGCGATGCTGAAGCTGTCTGAAATTCATCGGTTAGTGGTGACCCTGCACGATATTCAGGGCATGCCACACGAAGAGATTGCGCAGATTATGGATTGCAATGTGGGAACGGTTCGCTCGCGCTTGTTTTATGCGCGGCAACAGTTGCAGTCGTATTTATCGGATTACTTGAAATAAGTCGTATGAGTGACAGTGACACGAACATTCCGCCAGAGAATTTGGAGCCAGTGCGCCGCCTGCTGGCCCTCAAGCGGCATGAACAGCCGCCGCCGGGTTTCCGTGCCGACTTTGTCGGCAAGGTGATGGACCGAATTCGCGCGGGCGACAACGCTGAAGCAACGCCTTGGTTGACCCGCTGGTGGCAGACCTTGGTTTCCCGCCCGGCGCTTTCCGCCGCCCTGGCGGGCGGCACGTGTGTGTTACTCATCGGCGGGATGGTTTATTCGAGCAGCCTGAAGCCGGATCCCAAAGCCCAAGAGTTGGCCCTCCCATCGCTGAATGGCACCAAACTCGGTCCGGCGTTTTACAACGAATTTTTCACCAGCAACCCCGAGCTGGCTACCAATACCAGCTCAGCTACGCGCGCGATGCCTTCGCTATTTGCCCCCATCTCACTGCCAGTGGAACGTACCAGTTTCCAGACCAATTAGCCGCAGTCACGTCGAAGCCGGACCACACCAAGACTTGATTATACCGCTCACCGGGCCGGTGTGGGTTTGTTCTTCTCGGGTACGGAGATTTTTCAGACGCACCTGGTTTTCCCCGCGTTCATTTCGCGCCACGCAGGCGGTGCAGCCCGCATTCAATTCCAGCGCGCGCTTGAATTGTTTGTCCGATTTAAGCGGCGTGAACGAATAATCCACCAGCAGCCCGGCCTGGCGCAATTCCTGGACCAGTTTGAGCGACTCGGGCCGCAGGGCCTCGTCCTCGATCAATACAAACGCATTCAGTCCGGAGCTGAATTTGGGAAGCAGCTTGCGTTCCTTGAGCAATTCCAGCAGGACCACGTCTCCCATGCCGAAACCCAGCGCGGGAAGGTTCACCTTGCCGCCGCTCAGCAGTTTGACGAGGTTATCGTAACGCCCACCGCCAGCGATGGCGCGAAACTCGCCTTTCACGTCAAAGGCTTCAAACACCACCCCGGTATAATAGGCCAAACCGCGAATGACGGCGTAATCAATTTTGACAAACCCTTCCAAGCCCCGCGCCGCGAGGTTGGCCAGGATGCGCTGCAACTCGTCGGTGGGTAGCCCGGCCTGAATGAAGGCATTGACTTCTTCCAAAGAGAAGCCGAGCACCCCCAGCTTTTTCGTATTTTCTTCCGGCGTCGTGCGCTCCAGTTTATCCACCACCTGGAAAAAATCGTATTCTTTGGCGGCATCGCCATTTTTGCGCTGGAAGAATTCATGCCACGCATTGCGGCTGCTCAGGCGGATCACAAAATCCTGCTGAGTCAGGCCAAACCCGCGCAAGGTATCAATTAACAGCGCGATCAATTCGGCATCCGCCGCCACGTCGGATTCGCCGATGATATCCGCATTGAACTGAAAATGTTCGCGCAACCGGCCCTTCTGCTGGCGCTCATAGCGGAACAGTTGCGGGAGGGCAAACCATTTGATGGGCTTCTTGTACGCCCGCTCGTGCGCGGCCACCATGCGTGCCAAGGTGGGCGTCAGCTCAGGCCGCAGCGAGATCTCACGGTCCCCCTTGTCGCGGAAGTTGTAAAGCTGGCCGACGATTTCCGCACCGCTTTTAGTGGTGTATAGTTCGAGGGTCTCCAATGGCGGCCCGTCGTATTCGCGGAAGCCATAGCGGCGGGCTACCCCGCGCCACTGGTCGAAAATAAATTGGCGGGCATCCGCGCTCCACACATCGGTATGCGGTAACGGTTCAGGATAAAAATCACGAAATCCAGGCAGTCGTTCCATGAGAAAAAATCAATGGTTATTAAACAAAAAGGGCGCTCGCCACGAATGGCCTGAGCACCCCGAAAGTCACCTTGGCGCGCCCTGCTTACGCGGTCGCGGGTTTGGGTGATGGCGGCGGAGCTAGCGGCGGTAGCCGCAACACGGATTCACGCATTTCCTTGCCGGGCTTGAATTTCACCACGGAGCGCGCGGGAATCGGCACATTGGTTTTGGGCGCATTGGGATTGCGGCCCACCCGTGCTTTGCGCGGTTTCACTTCAAACACTCCGAAATTGCGCAACTCCACTTTTTTACGTTGCGCCACAGCATCGGCAATATGGTCCAGAGTTGCCTGCACCACCGCTAACACTTGCTGTTGCGAGATCTCAGGCATTTCTTTGCTGATGCGAACCACCAAGTCACGTTTTGTCATAGCTATTATGTTTCGTTGTTCATGCCGCTGTTCGACTTTGCCTATTCATAACTCCTTTGCGGCCAACGGTCAATAAGGGATTTTTCATATTTTTAGGCTGGTGAGTCCGCCAATTCAGGCCTATCTTGCAGCCATTATTCATGGTCAACATTATGAACGACACCGCTCCATTCAAACAGATTGCCATCATCAATACCCTGCGGAGTTGCCAGCTTTTCAATGGGGTGAGCCCGGATGATTTGCGCCACCTCGCCGCCATTGTGGTCGTCAAAACCCTCGCCAAAGGAGCTTATGCATTTCGGGAGGGGGAACCTTGCCAGGGCTTTTTCATTGTGCAAACCGGGGCCATTAACGTGCATCGGGTAAATGCCATCGGCAAGGAACAGGTGATTCATGTGTTTCGCGCGGGTGAATCCTTTGCCGAAGCCTCGCTCTCCATGCCGGGCGGGTATCCCGCCAATGCGCAGGCCATCGAATCTTCCCAAGTCTTGCTGGTGCAGAAGGCCGGGTTCCTGGCCCTACTTCGGCGATATCCCGAAATGGCGCTCTGCATGGTCGCCGCCATGAGCATGCACTTGCGCACGCTGGTCGGGCAACTCGAAGATCTGACCATGAAGGATGTGGAAACCCGGCTGGCCAATTGGTTGTTGAAACGTTGCCCGGACCCCAACAGCACCAAACCCGCGCGCGTTGAGTTGCCGATGACCAAACGGATGCTGGCCGCCGAATTGGGAACGGTGAGCGAAACCTTTTCCCGCACTCTGGCAAAATTTCGTGATTTGAAATTGCTCCAAGTCAAAGGCCGGGTGATTACCCTGCTCAAGCCCGCACAACTGGCGGCCTTGTTGAAGGAAAACCTTGGGGAATAGCGCGTGGCACTACACGTTTTGAACAAACAGTTTCCCGGGCAACTGCCTCACCAGGCGTTTCATCTCCAGGCTGAATAACGCGACGCTCACCGCCGAGGCTGGCAGCCCACTGCGGCGGATGACCTCGTCAATCGAACTCTCGTCCTTGCTGAGCGTGTCATACACTTTTCGCTCATTATCTGAAAGTTCGAGCGCCGGCAACACCCCGGTCTCCGCCGGGGATGGGGGCCGGTTACTGCCCGGAAACAGGTATTCAAATTCGCTGAGAATATCCTCGACGCCCTCGCAAAGTTTCGCACCCTTCTTAATCAGATCATGGCAGCCTTTGCTCGCAGGGGAATCAATGCGCCCGGGCACCGCAAACACCTGCCGGCCATATTCGATGGCAAAATTGGAGGTGATCATGGCCCCGCCATTCAGCCCGGTTTCAACGACCACCGTGCCCAAGGTGATCCCGGCCACAATGCGATTGCGAATGGGGAATGATTGCTTGTCGGCCGGGCGATGGAACGGGAACTGGGTAAGCAGCGCCCCATTGGCGGCAATGCGCTCGAATAACTCGGCGTTTTCGGGAGGGAATACCACGTTGATGCCGGTGCCCAACACGGCAATGGTCCGACCCTTGGCGTTGATTGCGCCCTGGTGTGCCGCCGTATCCACACCCCGCGCACCACCGCTCACCACGGTCACCCCCGTGTAAGCCAGTTGATAGCCCAGCTTGCGGGCGGTTTCGATGCCATAATGGGTGCCGCGCCGGGTGCCGACGATGGCCACGGAATTTTTATCCTGCGGCAACAACTGGCCTTTGACATACAATATCACGGGCGGATCATAAATCTGCTTCAGGGACGCGGGATACGCCTCATCGGCCTGCGTGAGAACGTGACAGCCAAAATCCTCAATGCGTTTCAGCTCCGCCGGCAGGTCCACGTTTTGCTCCCATCCGGCAATGGCGGCGGCGGTGTCCGGCCCGATACCCGGCACCCGCTGGAGTTTCTCGCGGGGCGCGCGCAACACGGCCGGCCCATCCACAAAATGTTCCAGCAATTGGCGCACCCGGATGGGGCCAACGCCCTCGATCATGTTCAACGCCACTAAGGCTTCCTTATGGTTCATACCATGTAATATAACGGATTTGGCTGCTAATAACAAGCCAGAATCGGAAACCCGAATATGGCGGGAGAATTATTCACACCGCTGGTATTCCTGACTGGGCAATATAGTGTGATCTGTTCAGGCAAAATATTTTGTGTTTTTTGCAGGCTTGACATACGAGGTGCGGCTGAACACCCTGACACGGAGACACCGTATGCTGGCTGGGACTTGGCTTCAATAGATGCCGACGGTTGGCAGCGGCGCTCACGGAGATTAAATTATGAAAGCAATAATTGGTTTGATGTTTGTCGCCTTTGTATTGGCCATTGCCATCGTGATCATTGCGGGATTCTGGAAAGTGTTCACCAAGGCCGGCAAACCGGGTTGGGCGGTGCTGGTGCCCATCTATAACGTGATCGTCCTGGTGGAAATTGCTGGCAAGCCGCTCTGGTGGTTCATTCTGTTCTTCATCCCGTTTATTAACCTGGTAGCGGTAATTTTGGTGGGCCTCGCGGTCGCCAAGCAGTTCGGCAAGAGCGAGGCTTTTGGCATTGGGTTAGCCCTATTAGGCGGCATTTTTTATCCAATCCTCGGCTTCAGTGACGCGACTTATCAAGACAACCCTCCGCCGGTCGCTTAAGCACGAAACGCCTGCGATTTTAGGCCGAGAATAACCGAAGTGTTCGGGAGCGGTGGTTTTATACTGCCCGTCGCAATGTCTGGCGCACAGCTCATGCTGCCCAGACAGCCTGATAGGGCAGTGCCCTTTGGAAAACATCAAAACTTCCAGCGACGCAGTTTGCCCTCCGCCTTGAGTTCAATCCATTCGAGTTCAACGGGCTGAGTGGTGGCGGGCAGATAAATGCGCAAGATCCCCAGCAGGCCGGGCGGTGGCACCGTTACGGATACTTCCTGCCCGTTGCCACCGGGTAATTGAAACGGTACCGCTTGGGCTTTCAAAGCATCCCCAGACTGACCGGATGAAAGCCATTCGATTTTCCCCGCTCCGCCAGCGGCTGAATTGGCGCGAAACTTGATCGTAGCCGGGCCGGTGGATTTGCCAGTGCCAAATCCCAAAAACGGTGCCGGTCCTTTGCTGGTGATTTGTAAGACGCCGGCCTTCACCACAGCGTCGCAGTTGCGGGCCTTCCAACCTTGCAACGGGTCTGGTGGCACCGCGCTATTCGTGCCATAAGCGGGGTTCGGGAGCGGAACGACCGCCGCCGTATCCTGAAGAAAACCCTCAATCAGCGCATCGAGTTCTTTGACCATCGCAGGCTGGGCGACGGCGAGATCGCGAGCCTCGCTGAGATCTTCGCGCAGGTTGTACAATTCATAGCGATGCGCGAAATTTGTGCCATCCTGGAAAAATCGGATCAATTTCAGATCGCCACGCCGCACGGATACTGCGGGCAGTTGCTGACTGGCGGGGGTATGATGGGGAAAGTAGGTAAAAATGGTGTCGCGATGGTGGGTGGATTCGCCTTTCAATACGGGCAGAAAACTGCGTCCATCAATTTTATGTTCCTTGGGCAAAGGCACCCCAACAATCTCCGCGAGGGTGGGATACCAGTCTATGCTCTGGATGAGGGCGTCGCTCGACAAACCCGGTTTCACCGTTCCCGGCCATACCACAAAGCACGGCTCCCGCGTGCCACCCTCGTAGATGCTCGCTTTGCCGCCTCGCAACGGTAAATTACTGGTGGGTGGAATTTCGGCGAAGTCCGCCGCACGTCCTTTAGGTCCACCCTTACCCTCGGTCTTCATCGCCTGCCAGTTCACGCCGCCGTTGTCGGAGAAAAACACGATAAGCGTTTTATCGAGGATGCCCTCGGCTTCAAGAGCCTTGACCAGCGTGCCCACCCCGTCGTCAAGGCTGTGAACCATCGCGGCGTACAGCGGGTTATGTTGCGGCACGTTCTCGTCCATCGCCGCCCGGTACCGTTCGATCAGCGACTCCTTCGCGTCAAACGGGGAGTGAACGGAGAAGGCCCAATAATTCAGATAAAATGGGTGGTTTTTGTTTGCCTTGATAAATTTAACCGCCTCGCTCGCCATCCGGTCCTCAATGTGTTCGCCGGGTTGTCCGGTAAAATTGAGGGTCACGGGAAATTTCCATGGGGCAATGTAACTCCCCGCCGGTCCGGGGCCATGCCAATGCGGGACATCCACCTCGAACCCGTGTTGTAACGGACTATAGGGCTCCGCCCCCAAGTGCCATTTGCCGAAATGCCCGGTGGCGTAGCCGGCGGATTTCAGCGTATCCGCCAGCGTGACGTAATTGGTGTTCAGCCGCGTAACACTGGTGGGCGTCAGGCATTTTTTATCCGCCGCCGCGCGGGCGGGGAGCGTGGCTTGCAGGATGACCTGCGGCATGTGACAGCTTGGAGTGGTGATGCCCAGTCGCGCCGGATACAGACCCGTCATGATGCTGGCGCGGGTGGGCGAACACAGCGGGTTGGCGGCATACGCCTGGGTGAACTTCATCCCGCGCGCGGCGAGCGCGTCAATGTTCGGAGTTTTATAATACGTGCTGCCAAAGCAGCCCAAATCCCGCCAGCCAAGGTCATCCGCCAGAATGAACACAATGTTGGGACGCACGACTTCGGCAGCTTGTGCGGCCATTGCCAGTACAAAACTGGTCAATAGGCTAACAAGACACGTTTTCATTTGGTTGCGTTTTTCGAATTTGGCAGAAGCTGGGTGACATCATCACGCCACAATTCCACAAGTTTGCCTGGTTACTGTTTTTGTGTGCCAAGAAAGGCCAGTTGGTTTGTGGTCACCAGAGTGATTTGCGGACGCCCGCCGTAATTGTCCAAGGGCCCAGCCACCTCAATCGTTTGCCCGGTTAGTTTATCCACGTTGGGAAACGCTTCAAAATTTTCATAGTAAATGACGGCGGTGGACCGATGATCCGGAGCCTTGGCACCCAGATTGAGACGGATTACTTTGTCCGTCTTGACCACCTCGGCGACCAGTCCGCGAATGGTTCCGGGCGGGCCGGACGGGCCGGCAGCCACCACTGGAGCTGGCGCTGCCCGGAGCATGGCAATCTGGGTTTTGTTTGCCAGTAACACGTGCTTGCGCCCCGGGTAGTTCAACTCCGCTCCGGAAATTTCCACATCCTTGCCAATCAAGGCTTCAAGGTCTGGGAAGTCAGCAAAGTGATCGGGATAAATCAGGGCGGTAGCCCGGTGATCCGGCGCTTTGCCCCCCAAATTGAGGCGAATAACCGTGACCGTCCGGATCACCTCTGCCAGCGGTCCGCGGATCACTGCTTGTTCGCCGGTGACCGGTGCCGCCACTTTGGCCAATGCCGTTTGCTTGAGCAAGGTTAGTTGCTTGGGTGACTTCAGCGTGATCACCCCGCGCCCTGCCAGATCCGTCATGTCACCAATAACCTGGATTGGCTGTCCTTCCAGCAAATCAAGATCGGTATAATTTTTACTTTCCTGGGCAGGGATGAGAACGATAATACGATGGTTGGGGGCTTTCGCACCCAAGTTGAGACGGATGAACTTATCGGTTTTGACGATTTCAGCTACGGTACTGCGCACCAACGCACGCGTGGGCTCATTGTCTTCATCCGGCGTAGTCGCCACCGCAGGCTTGCCTACCTGGCCAAACAACAGCCAAGAGACCGCTACCGTGCTCAGCGCCAGAAGCGCCAAGCGGAACGTAAAACCGCACTTCATGTTTTCCCTATATGGTAAACGTGGCCAATAAACAAGATTTTTTAACCCACCACCAGATTCACCAGTTTCTTTGGCACGACGATCACTTTTTTGATGGTTTTGCCTTCGAGAAACGGCTGCGCGGTATCACAAGCCCGGGCCGCCGCTTCAATTTCAGCTTGGCTGGCGGCGGTGGGCATGGAGATGCGTCCGCGCAGTTTGCCGTTGATTTGCACCGGGATTTCCAAGGTGTCCTCGACCAAGTGAGCGGGGTTAAACTCCGGCCAGTGGTAATAGGCCAGGGCGGGTGCCGGTCCGGCCACGTGGTTCAGCTTGTGCCATAATTCCTCACTGAGATGCGGTGCAAACGGTTGGAGTAAGGCCACAAATTCGCGCAACACGCTGCTGGGGCGAGTTTCCCAAGTCATGGCTTCGTTGGTGAATACCATCATGGCGGAGATGGCGGTATTGAAGCGCAAACCATCCAGGTCTTCGGTGACTTTTTTGATGCAAGCATGCAGTGTCTTGAGCTGGGATGGTGAGGGCGGCGCATCCTTGATCGTAGCCGATAGTTGGATATTTTCAAGCAATGTGGCGGCGGTCTCTGGCGTCACGGTCAGGTTTTGCTCGAATTCCGTCTCGCTCTGTTCATCCACAAACAACCGCCAGACGCGGCCCAAGAAGCGATAGACGCCTTCCACTCCTTTGGTGTTCCAAGGTTTCACCATCTCTAGTGGCCCCATGAACATTTCGTAGAGCCGGAACGCATCCGCGCCATATTCCTTGAGAATGTCGTCGGGATTGATCACATTGCCACGGGATTTGGACATCTTGAACGTGCGGGCATCCACCAGGATGTTTTTATTGGCTTTCAGCGCGAAGCCATGGCCGGATTTTTCCACGTCTTCCTCGGCGATGCGTTTGCCAATGACTTTCTCACCGGTCTTTTTATGCAATCCGACCATCTGCGGACCGGCCTGCGAAGCCTCTTCATTAATATCACGGATATCCGCCACACTGACCAGGTTGCCGGACGCGTCTTGGAACTGGGTGTACTCCATCTCGCCCAGGATCAATCCTTGATTGACCAGTTTGAAGAACGGTTCCGGCGTGGAAACGTGCCCCAGATCATGCAGCACCTTATGCCAGAAACGGGCATATAACAGGTGCAACACTGCGTGTTCGGTGCCCCCCACGTACAAGTCCACTCCCGAAGTGATTCTCGGGTTTCGGGTTTCGGGTTTCGGATTTTCCTTCGTGCCCATCCAATACTGCTCCACAGCCGGGGCGCAAAACGCCTGGTCATTGCGGGCGTCCAGATAGCGCAGATAATACCAGCAACTGCCGGCCCATTGCGGCATGGTGTTGGTCTCGCGGATCGAGCCATCCGGCAGGTTGACCCATTCCGTGGCGCGGGCCAACGGCGGTTGCCCCTCCCGAGTCGGCTTGAAGTCCTCCAACGGGGGTGGCAGGAGCGGCAATACGCTATCCGGCAAAGATGTATGTGCGCCATCTTTCCAAATGATCGGGAACGGTTCCCCCCAATAACGCTGCCGGCTGAAAAGCCAATCGCGCAGCTTGTAATTCACCATGCGCTTGCCCAAACCGTGCTCTGCGAGCCAAGCGGTGATTTTTTTGGTGGCTTCCGGAGTGGTCAGTCCGGTGATGGGACCGGAATTGATGCTGATGCCGTCGTCCACGTAGCCGATGGATTCCTTGCCTTCCGGGGCCTGCACCACCACACGGATTGGCAAATTGAATTTGGTGGCGAACTCGTGATCCCGGGTGTCATGTGCCGGCACCGCCATGATCGCGCCGGTGCCGTAATTGATCAGCACATAGTCGGCGGTCCAGATCGGGATTTTCTCCCCGTTCACCGGGTTGATGGCATAAGCGCCGGTGAATACGCCCGATTTTTCCTTGGCCAGTTCCGTGCGCTCTAGGTCGCTCTTGGAGGCCGCCGCCGTCTGGTATTGCTTCACCGAATCCCGTTGGGCCGGAGTCGTGATGAATTCCAAGAGCCGGTGTTCCGGTGCCAGCACCATATAGGTCGCTCCAAAAAGCGTGTCCGGACGCGTGGTGAACACGCGGATCTTGACCGGTTGCCCATCCGCCGATTTATGGTCCGCAATTTCAAAATCCACTTCTGCTCCCTCGCTGCGGCCAATCCAATTGCGCTGCATTTCCTTCAGGGAATCGCTCCAATCAATGGTATCGAGATCCTTGAGCAACTTCTCGGCGTAAGCTGTGATGCGCAGCATCCATTGGCGCATGGGACGGCGGATGACCGGGAAACCACCGACCTCGCTTTTGCCATCAATGACTTCCTCGTTCGCCAAAACTGTGCCCAGTTCCGGACACCAGTTCACCGGGGCCTCGCTGACATAGGCCAATCGCCGGGCGTCACGATACGCCTGTTGCGCCTGCGCGGTTTTAAGTTCCGGCGGATAGGCCAGCGTTTCGATGGGTTCGGCTTTATTAGTGGCGGGATTAAACCAAGAGTTATATAGCTTCAGGAAAATCCACTGCGTCCAGCGCACGTACTTCGGATCGGTGGTATCCACCTCGCGACTCCAGTCGTAGCTGAAGCCGAGGGATTTGATCTGGCGCTTGAAGTTGGCGATATTGGCCTCGGTGGTCTTGCGCGGGTGCTGGCCGGTCTTGATGGCGTATTGTTCGGCGGGCAGGCCGAAGGCGTCCCAGCCCATGGGATGCAGCACGTTGAACCCGGCGGCCCGGCGGTAGCGGGACAGAATGTCGGTGGCGGTGTAACCTTCCGGATGCCCCACGTGCAGCCCGGCACCGGAGGGATACGGAAACATGTCGAGAATGTAGAACTTCGGCGGCAGCGCGCCACCCTTGAGGGTCTCGGCATGCCGTACGGCGAACGGATGGGTGGCGGGCACGATTTCCCCGGGATTCCAGGCCCGGAATGTTTCCTGCGTTTCCCAAGCCTGTTGCCACTTCGGTTCGATCACGTCAAAAGGATACTGTTTGCGACTCGACATAAGGCCGCAAATAATGAGGGAGCCCCGCCAAGATTCAAGAATCAAGTTTCACCCGGATAAAAACCAAACCATCGAACCATCGCCCATGTTCATTCTGCGCTTGACATTCATCGTTGAATCCGTTTTCCTGTCGCCATGCGGCGTAAATCAAGAATCCAGCTTCCAGTGGCCTGCTACGCCGTGGAGACAGGGTGGACAGTATCCGGCTGAGGAGCAGATTGGGCTGAGTGATACAAATTTTTCAGAACTCCGCAGCCTGTTCAGTGACGTGGGAGCGGAGCAAATAACATTTGAAATTCCAAAGCGTCGAGCGCGTCATTCCCTCTCCCCGAGGGAGAGGGTCAGGTTGAGGGGAAACGCAACTTGCAGATGCTTCCGAGCCGGTGAGTTCAGGATTAAATGCGTAAAAAAATAGCAACCAATGAAGTACTGCGGCTCTTGCGCCAATATGAGAGCCGTAATGTCACCTTCATGGAGACGGATGGTTCCTGGCCCATTGTCTTTGAGCGGGCGCAAGGGGTTCATGTTTGGGACGCCGCCGGGCGTAAGTACCTTGATCTGACTGCCGCCTTTGGGGTGGCGGCCGCGGGGCACGCCAATCCCCGGGTGGTGGCTGCCGGACGGCAGCAGATGGGCCGGTTGCTGCACGCGATGGGCGATGTCCACCCGCATGCGCCCAAGGCGTTGCTGGCCCGGGAACTCAGCCGCCTGACCTACGAGCGGTGGGCACGCGTGGGTCAATACTCTCCGCAAGTCCATGGTAAGGTCATCTTTTGCAATTCCGGATTTGAAGCGGTTGAGGCGGCGTTGAAGACCGCGTTTCTGTTAACCAAGCGCAAAGGGGTCATCGCTTTCAAGGGCGCTTATCACGGGCTGGGTTACGGGGCGTTGAATGCCACCCATCGCCGGCATTTTCGCCAGCCGTTCCTCCCACAAATCAAACAGTTTGGCCGGTTTCTGACATATCCCGCGTGCCTGGATGATTTGCTGGGCGTGGAAGCGGAATTGCGAGCGTGTTTAAACCAGGAGCCCATTGGCGCGGTGCTGGTGGAACCCGTGCAGGCACGGGGCGGGATTCAGGTGCCGCCGCTGGAATTTTTCCCGGTTTTGCGCACGTTGTGCAGCAAGTATAACGTGGCCCTGATATTCGACGAAATCTACACCGGCTTTGGCCGCACGGGTCGCTGGTTTGCGTGCGAACACACGGCCGTGGTTCCCGACTTGATCTGCGTGGGCAAGGCGATGGCCGGCGGGTTCCCGATTTCCGCCTGTGTGGGGCGCGCCGATTACATGGACCTCGCCTGGCCGGAATCCAACGGGGAAGCCATTCACACCAGCACCTTTCTGGGGCATCCGGTCGGCTGCCGCATGGCGCTGGCCCAGATCGCTGAATTGCAGGCACGGCATCTGCCGGAGCGCAGCGCGAAACTGGGAGCATTTGCGTTGCAGGAACTGCAGGCCCTGGCGCGTCATCTTCAAAACACCCATCCCAAACTCAAAGCAGACGCGCGTGGACAAGGGTTGATGCTGGGGTTGGAATTGCAATTCAAAGACGGGACACCCGCCACACAACTGTCCCTGGCGGTGATCAAGGATATGTTGCAGCGTGGCTATATTTTACTGCCCGAAGGAGAACACGCCAACGTCATCAGCCTCACGCCGCCGCTGACCATCACCCAACGCCAACTGAAAAGCACCATCGCGGCGCTGGGCACTTCGGTGAGAGATTGCGCCGCCCGGGTGCGGCCGGAGACGCTCTAATTCCTTAAAGCCGAAAACCGAAATGCGAAATCCGAAGAAAAACCGGAACCCGAAGCCCGAAGCCGATTTGCAGGCTGGAGCATGGAGACTGGCGATACCCCGTTCGGCTTTCGGCTTTCGGTTTTCGGACTTCGGTTTTGTCCGATTCTTTCCACGCCAAGCGCAAGGAGCGGTGCTGCCATGACTCTTTCCGAAATGCGGCAAATCTTGGCGCAACGTGATCTGCAACTGACCAAATCACTCGGCCAGAACTTTCTCCACGACGGCAACCAGTTGCGGCGCATTGTCGCGGCGGCGGAATTGACTAAGGCCGACCAGGTTTTGGAAATTGGCCCCGGCTTGGGACCACTCACCGAACTGCTGCTGGCACAGGCGGGCAAGGTGCTGGCCATTGAGAAGGATGCGCGCCTCGCCGCTATTTTGCAGGAGCGCTTCGCCGCCGTTGCGAACCTCGAACTGCTGACCGCCGACGCCCTGGAGATCCTGCGGCGCGAGGCCCGCGATTGGTCCGCCTGGAAATTGGTGGCCAACCTGCCGTACTCGGTGGCCTCGCCCCTCCTGGTCGAACTGGCGCAATCCCCGCAACGTCCACAGCGTCTGGTCTGCACGCTGCAACTGGAAGTCGCCCAACGCCTGATGGCTGATCCGAGTTCGGACCACTACGGTTTGCTCACCTTGCTGGTCCAGCTTGATTACGAGCCGCGCGACTCGTTCAAAATCCCGGCCTCCTGTTTTTTCCCCGCGCCGGAGGTGGATAGCGCCTGTGTCGTGTTGCATCGGCGGCCGGTCCCGCTGGTCACGGGGGATGAGCGCACCGCGTTCCTGTGGCTGATCCGGCAGGGGTTTTCGCAACGCCGCAAAATGTTGCGCAAACTGTATAAAGCCGGCTGGTCCGAGCCCGTGCTCTCCGCTGCCTTTGAAAAAGCTGGCGTGCCCACCACGTCGCGCGCGGAAGCGCTCAGTTTGGAAACGTTTATCGCCCTGGCCCGGCAATTGAAAAAGCCCGGTGTCGCACAGCAATTTAACCAGCCACCCGTTTTATGAGTGAAGAGATTTTTGATGTCGTCAATGAGCGCGATGAAGTCATCGGGCGGGAAACCCGCCGGGAAGTGCATCGCCTCGGGCTGAAACACCGGGCGGTGCATGTGCTGGTCTTCAACCGGCGCGGCGAACTTTTTTTGCAGAAGCGTTCCTGGAAAAAAGACAAGCATCCCGGCACCTGGGACTCGTCCGCCTCGGGGCACCTGGCTTCCGGGGAGGATTACGATACCGCCGCCAGGCGGGAGGTCCGCGAGGAAATCGGGCTGGAACTCACTGAATGTCCCGAGCGACTCTTTAAAATCAATGCCTGCCCGGATACCGGCATGGAATTTGTGTGGGTCTATCGCAGTGAATCCGAGGGGCCATTCCGCCTCCAGCCAGAGGAAATTGAAACTGGCACGTGGTTTAGCCCGGAACACTTGGACCACTGGCTGGCCGAAAAACCGAGTGCCTTTGCTCCCAGCTTCCCGCTGATCTGGAGCCTGTACCGTGACAACTTAACCACCACTGCGCACCCACTTTTAGCGGACGCCCCTGAAGCCAGCGCGCTTGCGTCCCGGCTGGCGGTGGAATCGCCGGCGAACCAATCCATGGACACCTCCGGCGCCGAACGATTGGAAAAGCTCGAAACCCACCTCGCCTTTCTGGAGCGCCAGGTGGAGCAGTTGAACGAAGTGGTCGTCGAGCAGGCGAAAATCCTGCATCGCCTGCAAACCCTGGTGCGCAATCAGGCGGAAAGCATCGAAACCATGGAACTGGAGCGGATCAAAAGCACCAACCCCAAACCGCCGCATTATCAGTAGTTAAAAAGAAGGAAATGGAACTCAGCAGTTGGAAGCAGGCGGCCGGCGGGGAAAGGGCGCGGAAAAATAAACGGTAAAATTGGGTGTTTCGCTATTGCGTCGGCCTCCCGTTGTGTGCTAGTCATAGGTCTGGCGTGTCGGAACGTAGCTCAGCCTGGTAGAGCACTTGGTTTGGGACCAAGACGTCGCAGGTTCAAATCCTGTCGTTCCGACCATTTTCTTTTACGCGGTGAAGGAGTGATTGACCGCATTCCGCAATGGACTGGTTTTCATCCGTGCCATTCGTGTAATCCATGGTTAAAAATCCGGAATTGGACCACGGATTACACCGATAACACGGATAGAACCAAACACTGTTTGGCCTTTCGCATTCCGCATTCCGCAATGGACTGGTTTTCATCCGTGCCATTCGTGTTATCCGTGGTTAAAAATCCGGAATTGAACCACGGATTACACCGATAACACGGATAGAACCAAACACCTGTTTGGCAATCCGCATTCCGCAATCCGCATTCCGCAATCAAAGCTGGTGCTGCCGGAAATGAACAAAAACGGCGTTCGGGTAGAACGCCGTTTCACAGAAGAAAATGGAGACGGAGCGGTTACTTGACCTTGGCGAGGGCCAGGGCCAAGCGCGAGCGCTTGCGTTGGGCGGTGCCCTTGGGGATGACGCCCACTTTGGCGGCTTTATCCAAGGCGGAACTCAAAGCCCGGTAGGCCTTGGTGGCTTCTTCTTTTTTACTTGCGGTCACGAGCGTTTGATAGCTCTTGTGCAGGGATTTCAGGCGCGTCTTTACCGCGCGATTCTGCAAGCGTTTGCGTTCATTCCCGCGTACCCGCCGTTCGGCTGACTTCGTATTCGGCATAAATCAATATCTATAGTTATAAACCAGAGCGCGCTACCCTAGCGAATTCCCCGCCTTTGTCAATGGCTTTGCCAAAGATTTTTTGCGCCCCCTATTATGCGTCCGATTTCAAGCAGTGGGAGTGAGTGCATTACTCCCCAGTCTGGCACAACCCGCAGGAATCGCTGAGCTTCCTGAAAAAGGACCTGGCAGAGAAGCTTCGTTGATTAGTGGCCGGAGGTGAAATGGCATGCAACCAAATTGGTTAATGTTGAAGCTTAGTCCACCATCGTGTCGTAAAATTCAAGGATGTCGCCCTTGACTTTGCTTTCCTTGAACTTGATGGCGGCGCGCGGATGCTGATTGCGCAGGCCGGTCAGCATGTACGGCAGGTCAAACCCCCACCGCAACTCGGCTTGCATCGGCTCGATATGCTCTTGGATGCAGCCCAGGATGGGCCGCAGCTTGTATTTCGGGTTGTGCAGAAAACCGATCAGTAATTCCATGGGGCAATTGCCCGCGCCGCGTCCCAAGCCGGCGATGGTGGCATCCACCATGTTCGCACCGCAGATAATGGCCTCGATGGTGTTAGCATACGCAAGCTGCATATTATTATGCGCATGGATACCCACCTCTTTGCCACTATTCTTGACGTAGCCAAGATACTTTTTCATCAGGAACCGCACCTGCTCGCTGTACAGAGAACCAAAGCTGTCCACCACATAAACGCTCTCGACCTCGGAGTTGGCCAGGAGTTCCAGCCCCTCGTTCAGCTCCCGCTCGGCGATGGTCGAGGCGGACATGATGTTGACCGTGGTTTCATAGCCCTTGTCATGGGCGTCCTTGATCATATCAATCGCCGAAGGAATCTGGCTGATGTAGGCGGCGACGCGGATCATGTCCACCACGCTTTCCTTTTTCGGCAGGATGTCCGAATGATAATCGGTGCGGTCGGCGTCCGCCATGACGGAAATCTTCAAGTTGCTCGGGTTGTCGCCGATGATGCGGCGGATGTCCGTTTCCCGGCAGTATTTCCAATCGCCGTATTCTCCCGGGACAATGATCTTTTGGGACGACTTGTACCCGATTTCCATGTAATCCACCCCGGATTCGACGCACGCCTTATAGACCGCGCGGACGACTTCGTCGCTAAACTTGTGATTGTTCATCAACCCGCCATCGCGGATGGTGCAATCCAGCACCTTGATCTCCGGACGATAGGACACCCAGCGTCCTGCGGATGACTCTTTTGGCTTGGCCGTCTGGGCCGCCTTGACTTGCGTACTCATATAAATATGTCTCGGTTATGTTTTACTGCGGACGGGATGCTAACGTGCCGCGCCCGGCTTTGGCAAGCGGATACTATCGGGATTGCTAATAAGATGATAATGTGTACTTAACTCACATTCCGCACCAACTGTTGCAGGCACCGAAGAACGGGATCTGTGCCGCTCGCAGATTGAGCGTATTTGACGGAGGCTGGCCAAGAAAGCGCCTATTCGGCGGCTTTCTTTTTGCCTTTCTTTTTGCCCGCCATCGGGCGATCAACCGCTTTGCCATCGGATATGGCTTGGGCTTTGAATTCGTCCATGTGCTTCTGCCATTCCGCAGTCATCGCGGTGACTTTGTCTGGATGTTGGGCGGCAAGATTGTTGCATTCGGAGCGATCCTTGCTCAGGTCATATAATTCCCAGGCGTTGGTGCCATCGGCCACCACTTTCCAGTCGCCCATCCGGATGGCGCGATTATCACTGTGGAACCACCAGAAATAATCATGCGAGACGGTTTGATCTTTCGTAAACACCGGCACCAGGCTTTTGCCGGGTAACGGCGGGCGGGCTTCGCCCGGCTGCGCCGGCGGTTGCGCGCCCCCCACGACGTCAAGCAGGGTCGGCACCAAGTCTATGAGGTGGCCCGGATTATTCCGCAACTCTCCCCGGGCCTTGATGCCGCCCAGCCATTGCACGATGAGCGGGGTGGAGATGCCGCCCTCGTGTACCCAGGATTTGTGCAGGCGCAACGGGGTGTTGGCGGCGGTGGACCAGCCTGGCCCCAGGCAGAGGAAGGTTTTGCCCGATCCCGGGTCAGCAGTCTGGTCGTGACCATCGCCGCGAATGATTTGTTCGGCGGACGCGCCGTTGTCGGACAGGAACAGGATCAGCGTGTTTTCGTAAGCACCCATGGCCTTGAGCTGTTCCAGCACGCGGCCAATCTCGCGGTCCATGCGGTCCACCATCGCGGCATGGATGGCCATCTTGGTGGCTTGGAAACGCTTTTGTTCAGCGGATAACTCAGTCCACGCCACCGCCCGGCCCGCCTCGCCTTCGCCAATCTGCTTTTTCAAGCCCTCTTCCGCCAGGTTCCAGTTGGGATAAGACTGCGGCATGCGTGGCGACAACGCGCCGTTGGAGAAACCCATGTCCCGCTGGCGCTGATAACGGTGCTCGCGGGCCACGTCCCAGCCATCGAGGTAGCGGTCACGATATTTGGCGATATCCTCGGGCAACGCGTGCAAGGGGAAATGCGGAGAAATGAAAGCCAGGTAGTGGAAGAAAGGGCGGGCGGGATATTTTTCGGCGTGTTCCTTCAGGCACTTGATGGCATGGCTGGCAATGTAGGTGGTGGCATAATAGCCGGAACCGGGCTCGACCGCCGGCAGTTTCACATCGTCCTCGAAATGTTCGCGCGGATAAAAATAGCGGTTATGGTCTTCGATGGAATAGGAACGGTCAAACCCGGCAGGGAGGCGCTGGCCATCCACGTGCCATTTGCCGGAATGATAGGCGCGATACCCAAGCGGTTTCAAATACGCGGGCAGGAGCTGCGCCCAAGCGGGGCGCATGCCATTGTTGCCGCTCTGGATGCCGGGCACGGTGTCGCGCCGGACCTGTTGCGCGTAATAACCCGTGAGGATGCTGGCGCGGGAAGGCCAGCAACGGGCGGTGTTGTAAAATTGGGTGAAACGTACACCGTTTTCGGCGAGCCGATTCAAATTTGGGGTCTCGATTTCTCCGCCGTAACAACCTGCATCCGAATACCCCATGTCGTCCGCCAGGATGAGCAGGATATTGGGTTTGGTTCCCGGCATAGCGGCGGTGGCTGGCGAAACCAACGGCAGGAACGCAGGCAACATGGCCGCCAGGCCAGTCGCGATGCCGCGAAGCACGTTCTTCATAGCGATCATAATTTCAAACAGTCTGGCGGTCAGAGTAACCCTAGGGCAGAACTCCGGGCAATGGGATTCTTGCAGCCGTGGATGCCGGCCAGCCGAAATCAGTCATTCGGCAATTTTTAATGTCGGTGGCACGGCTTGCAAATGAACGTCGAGCCGCCAACCGTTTAACGTCAGTTTCATCTCCCCGGATTCGATCTGGTTCTCCAGCTTCAAGGACCGTTCCAAGTCAGCGGTCCGGCTGGCCGGGGCGTTCAGCAAGACCAACAGGCCGCGTTGCGTCAAAATCTCCCCTTCGTGCCAGATCGTGCGTTGAGGCGGGGTGGCAAAGAGGAATTGTTCGCGGCGGCCTTTGGCGGCCTGGTGGGTGGGCTGATAGTAAAACCCGTGTTCCCCGAGCAGCACCAAACCCCAGGCGTCATCCACATTCAGCCAGGTGGAGGGCAGCGTGAACGCGGCACTGGCTTCCAGCCCATTGACGAATCGTTCGCCGGATGCTGAAAACAAGCGGCGCGGCTTGCGTTGGTAAACCCATTCCGGCTCGTTCAATACGCCGAGCTTGCACGATTCCAACCGTTTCAGCTCCAACTCCTGCCGCGCGGTGAACCGCTCGAAATAAGCCACCGTCCCATCCGGCAGGCTGACAAACACGATGGCTTGTTCCACCAGCCCGCCCGCCCGGCTCAACGTGGCTTGAACGGAAAAATACCGGGTGGTCACTTGCCGCGCCAGCTTGAGTATGCGTGGATATTCCGCGCCTTTTTTGGGGGCTGCCGGTTGGGGCGGAGTTCCGGTGGGGGTTGCCTCCACTGTCCCGATGAAGCTCCATTCGTAAGGGCTGCCCAGCAAGTCGCGGGTAAAGGGAATGGCCTGGCCCATAATGCGGTTGCCCCATGAGAACGACGCCCAGCCGTGCGGGGTGCGCTGCACGGCAAACTCCCCTTGCTCAAAATTTTGCACCCGCGTTTTGGCGTGCAGGAATTCCGCTGCGGATACTGGCTCAACTCCGTCGCCAAACGCCGCGTGCAGCAGAAACGCCATGGTGTACGCATTGACATACATCCCGGGCAGCGACGGGAAAAAATATTCCTGGGGCAACAGGGTTGGCCCGCCCGGTTCGCGTTGCTGCATTTTTTCGCACGTTTCCAGCGTCGCCCGTTCCAGATAGGCCGCCTCGCGGTCTTTGAAGAGCACGTTCATCACGGCGTGATTCACCGGCGTCAGGCGATGCAGCTCCCAATCCTGGCCATTGGGGAAGTGCATGCGGCCATCCGGGTGCGAGAAAAATTTCAGATGCTCATAGATCGGCTGGGCATTGAAGTGCAACGCTTCCGGCGCCGGATGTCCGGCCCACAGATAGAATAAATGCTGGTCCTGATTGAGCGTGATGGCACCCATATAAGACGGGTGAACGCGATCATGATTTTCCAGCGTGTAGTCCTCATGGATGTTCGGCCCGAATCCCCACTCTTTCAGCGGCTTGCCATCCACCACCCGGGCGCTGCGAGTGTCCGGTTCCGTGACGAACGAGGAAAGCTGCCAGCGGATGGCGGTCGCTTCCCAAATCGCCCGGCGCGGATGCTTGGAGAACATATTGGCCGCCAGCGAGATCACCATGGAATCCCACGCATTTTCCTCGGCTTTGGTGTCGTTCTTCACCTGGTGGGGCGGGGTCACGTCAACAAAGCGATCCGCCTCGGCACAAATCAGGTTGGCCGTGAGCCATTGCAATTCCGGATCAAGACGGTCCCACACCAACCATGCCCCCACACCGGCTTGCGCAGCCCACAGGGCGGATTGCCATTGATTTTGCCACTTCTTGCCATCGCTGGCGGTCAACGGCCCGGCGGAATGGGTCGGCGCCACAAAATGCAGTATGGCGACCAAATCCGCCAAGGCGTTGGTGCATTCCATTTCCGTATCACCGAACCGGGCGGCGATGGCCAAACCAATGAGAATTTGGGTGTTGGGGCGGATACCATGCTCGTGCGAGCGGCCATCGGTCAGGAGTTTGGCCCGGGCATCCTTGGACCACGGCTTGAGGCCGCGCTGCAGCGCCGCGGTTTCCTGGCGCGCCAACGCCAGCCAACGTTGGGCGAGCATTCCGGAATTCGTATTGATGACCGGGACGCGCGCAACGTTGAACTCCTGCTGCAACGCCAGTTGCCGTTGTTCCGGGGACGGCAACTCTCCGGCACAAAGGCCCGCCAGACCAATCAATCCGGCGGTCAGGATCATGAACCCACAAAGCTTCATACGCGGCTCATTGCACGTGTTTTACCCGGATGTCAGCCATTCTTCTTTTTCCGATCCACTTTGCCCGCGAAACGCTCTTTGTTGATGATGGCGCGCTTGTGCATGCAGCGGGCGATGAGTTCGGTCTCGTCCGAGGCCTCGACCTGCAACGTGACGATCTTGTCTTCCGCGTGAATGACGCGGGCGGTGCAGGTGACGGTATGGCCCGGCGGCGTGGGGGCCAGGTGGCGGATTTCGAGTTCCATGCCCACCGAGCTTTCACCGTCTTCCAAAGCGGGCCGGAGCGCCAGGCGTGCCGTTCGCTCCATGAAGTTGATGAGTGCGGGGGTGGACAATACCTCGGGCATGCCCGCCCCGGCGAAGTCAATGGTGTAGGGACGCTCCACACGAAACGTGATTTGCGCCGTCATGCCGATTCGAATTGTGTCTTTCATGTAATCGTTGTGACCAGCATAACGGAAGCTGGGAGTTTTTCAAAACTCAATTTCGCCAACTAACGGTTTCCTTTGTTGACACAAGAGCACAAAGCCGAAGCGCAAGCCTGCGGAGCGCCCCATTCCCCGATGCTGCTCGCCCCGCGCCTATTTCGCCAGGAAGACCTGCCCATGGGACCGGCGTGGACGGAGGTGCGCCGGCACATTGCGGCGAGCGCTGGGGGACACGCGCTTGCATCTGCGCAACCGGACGATCCTGCTCTTGCTGGCGGTTTATGCCCTTCGGAGTGGGACGGTCAGGGGCTGGCGCTTGGAAGACCTTGATTGGCCTCGCCGCATCCTGCGGGTGCGGCGACAGGTTTCCACAGAGCGGTATGGAAAGCGCTGGAATACCGCAAAAGGCTGGTTGGCTGGCACATAGACGTCAGGTTGAACGTAAATGCCATCCACATGTCAAAGTCCTGATATGATGCAATGGACAAAAGCAAGTGTTCGGGTCTGGCTGAAGCGGCAGTGGCTCGAATGGCGAGGGGTTATTTATTTCTTTATATTCGTGATGATTCCGGTGCGGTCGGTGCTGGCCGATTGGAACTGGGTGCCAACCGGCTCGATGAATCCGACCATACTGGAGGGCGACT